>NZ_JBHVEG010000034.1:0-44965 GCF_042802395.1 Promicromonospora sp. NPDC057488 | reverse complement strand
GGGGGTCTGACACGTTCTACGGGGCCTTGCCCGGGATCAGCTCCAGACGAGGCCGCGCGCCGGCTCCTCGAGCACGCGCGCGACGTCGGACAGGAACCGCGCACCCAGCTCGCCGTCGGCCAGCCGGTGGTCGAAGCTGAAGCTCAGGGTGGTGACCCAGCGCGGCTTCACCTTGCCCTTGTGCACCCACGGCTGCTTGCGGATCGCGCCGAAGGCGAGGATGCCCGACTCCCCCGGGTTGAGGATCGGCGTACCCGTGTCGATCCCGAAGACACCCAGGTTGGTGATGGTGATGGTGCCGTCGGACATGTCGGTGACCGACGTGCGCCCGGCCCGCGCGGTCGCCGTCAGCCCCGCGAGCGCCTTGGCGATGCCGAGCAGGTCGAGCGTGTGCGCGTCCTTGATGTTCGGCACCACGAGCCCCCGCGGGGTGGCCGCGGCGATGCCCAGGTTCACGTAGTGCTTGTAGACGATCTCCTGGGCCGCGTCGTCCCACGAGGCGTTGATCTGCGGGTGCCGCTTCACGGCGAGCAGCACCGCCTTGGCCGCCACCAGCAGGGGCGTCACCTTGACGTCCGTGAAGTCGCGGTCCTCCCTGAGCGCGGCCACGAGCTTCATCGTCTTGGTGACGTCGACGGTGTGCAGCACCGTCACGTGCGGCGCGGTGAAGGCGCTGGCCACCATGGCCTCGGCCGTGCGCTTGCGCACGGACCGCACCGGCACGCGCGTCTGGCGCCCGTCCGGCGAGACGACGCCCTTGGCGAGCCACGGCTCGTCGTCCGGGTAGCTGGTCAGCTTCTGCACCGACGACCGCTCGGCGTGGGCCACCACGTCCTCGCGCGTCACGATGCCGCCGGGACCCGACGCGTGCACCCCGGCGAGGTCCACCCCCAGGTCCTTGGCGAGCTTGCGGACGGGCGGCTTGGCCAGCACGCGGGCGCGTGCTGCCGTCGTCGTCCCGGTGTCCGACGGCGGGGCCGCCACAGGGGCAGGCGCCGGTGCGAGCGGGGCCACCACCGGGGCGGGGGCCGGAGCCGGGGCGGGCGGGGCGGTCACGGCCGCGGCCGGGGCGGCCCCAGCCGCCTGGTGCCGGCGACGACGTCCGCTCGCCTTGGCCTCGGCGGTGCCGTAGCCGACGAGCACCGACCCGGAGGTCTCGTCCGCGGCGGCGGGTGCCTCCGGTGCGGCCGCGGTGCCGTTCGACGCCGGGGCGGGCGCACCGGCGCCGTCGGACACCGTGATCTCGATGATCGGGGTGCCGACGTCGACGGTGGTGCCCGACTCGACGAGGAGCGCGGAGACGGTCCCGTTCCAGGGCGACGGCAGGTCGACGAGCGACTTGGCCGTCTCGATCTCGACGATCGTCTGGTTGATCTCGACGGTGTCGCCGACGGCGACCTGCCACTCGACGATCTCGGCCTCGGTGAGGCCCTCACCGACGTCAGGGAGCGGGAACCGCTGGATGTTCGAACTCACTCTCGGTTCACTCCTGGGTCAGTGCGCGAAGGCACGGTCGACGGCGTCGAGCACACGGTCCACGCTCGGCAGGTACTCGTGCTCGTGCTTGGCCACGGGGTACGGGGTGTGGAAGCCGCCCACGCGGAGCACGGGTGCCTCCAGCGCGTAGAAGCACTCCTCCGTGACCCGCGCCGCGATCTCGGCGCCGGCGCCGAAGAACACGGGCGCCTCGTGGATGACCACGCAGCGGCCCGTCTTGCGGACGCTGGCGACCACGGCCGCGGTGTCGATCGGCGAGATGGCGCGCAGGTCGATCACCTCGGCGGACCGGCCCTCCTCCGCGAGGGCGTCGGCGGTCTTGAGCGCCGTCACCGTCGACGGGCCGTACGCGACGAGCGTGACGTCGGTGCCCTGGCGGACCACCTGGGCGGCGTTGAGCGTGTCGGTGCCGACGGGCGCGCCCAGGTCGACCGGCCCCTTGCCCCAGTAGCGGCTCTTCGGCTCGAAGTAGATCACGGGGTCCGGGGAGGCGATGGCCTCCTGGATCATCGTGTAGGCGTCCTGCGGGGTGCTCGGCGAGACCACGCGCAGACCCGCGGTGTGCGCGAACAGCGCCTCCGGGCTCTCGCCGTGGTGCTCGACGCCGCCGATGCCGCCGCCGTACGGGATCCGGATGACGACGGGCATCTGCACCGCACCGCGCGTGCGGTTGTGGATCTTGGAGAGCTGCGTGGTGATCTGGTTGAACGCCGGGAAGACGAACCCGTCGAACTGGATCTCGCAGACCGGCCGGTAGCCGCGCATGGCCAGGCCGATGGCGGTGCCGACGATGCCGGACTCCGCCAGGGGCGTGTCCACCACGCGCTGCTCGCCGAACTCGGCCTGCAGGCCGTCGGTCACGCGGAAGACGCCGCCCAGGGGGCCGATGTCCTCACCCATGAGCATGACCTTGTCGTCGCGCCGCATCGCGGCGCGCAGGCCCTCGTTGATCGCCTTGCCCAGCGACAGCGTCTGGATGCCCGACGGCGCCTCCGTGGCGCCACCTGATGTGGTCTGCGTTCGTTCCGCCATGGTTGTCATCGTGCGCCTCCCTGGGCCGACTCCGCGATCGCGTACTGGGGGGCCGGCGGGTCACCGGCGTCGTAGGCCTCGTACCAGGCCCGTTCTGCGGCGACGACGCCGTGCGGCGTGGCGTACACGTCGTCGAAGGTGCTGGAGACGGCCGGGCCGCCGTCGAGGGCGCGGACACCGGTGCGCAGCTTCGCGCCCAGCTCGTCCCCCGCGGCCTTGATCTCGGCCTCGAAGTCGTCGTCGAGCCCGCCCTCGGCGCGCAGCAGGGCGGCGAGGCGGTCGATCGGGTCGCGACGCCGCCACTCCTCCTCCTGGTCGCTGGTGCGGTAGCGCGTCGGGTCGTCCGACGTGGTGTGCGCGCCCATGCGGTAGGTGAACGCCTCGATGAAGCTCGGGCCCTCGCCGTTGCGGGCCCGCTCGAGCGCCTCCTGGGTGGCGGCGTACACCGCGAGCACGTCGTTGCCGTCGACCCGCAGGCTGGGCATGCCGAACGCCTCGCCGCGCCGGTACAGCGGCGTCTTCGTCTGCCGGGTGGTGGGCTCGGAGATGGCCCACTGGTTGTTCTGCAGGAAGAACACGACCGGGGCCTCGTTCACCGCCGCGTAGACCATGGCCTCGTTGACGTCGCCCTGCGAGGTGGCGCCGTCACCGAAGTAGGTGATCACGGCGGTGCCGTCGTGCTTGTCGTGCGGGGTGGCGTCCCGCTGGACGCCCATGGCGTAGCCGACGGCGTGCAGCGCGTGGGCGCCGATCACGATCGTGTAGACGGCCGTGTTGTGCTCGGTCGGGTTCCAGCCACCGTGGTCCGAACCGCGGAAGAACCGCAGCCGGTCGACAGGGTCCAGCCCGCGGACGTGCAGCACGCCGTGCTCCCGGTAGGACGGGAAGACGTAGTCCTGCGTCCGCAGCGCGTAGGCGCTGCCGACCTGCGCGGCCTCCTGGCCACGAGCAGGCGCGAACAGGGCGAGCTCGCCCTGCCGCTGGAGCGAGGTCGCCTCGTCGTCGAAACGACGAGTCAGGACCATGTCGCGGTACATGCCACGGAGGTCTTCCGTGGTCAGGGCGGCGGCGCGGTCGCGATAGCCCTTGGTGCCGCGTGTCGTGACGCGGCGCCCTTGGGGATCGAGTAGCTGCAACGTCGGGATCGCCTCGTTGGAGCCGTTGGTGGTAGTCACACTTTCCTCCTTCACCTGCGGGCGGCGAGCGCCCGCTGATGCGGAGACGCCCGGCCCGTTCCGGGGACCTTTCCATCCTGGCACGGGTCCAGCCGGAAATTTGGCCGATCCGCAACCTACGCTCTCGTAGCCTACGCAAGCGTAGGCTACGGCTCCGTAGGTTGGTCTGCCGCGATGTCCCCCAATCTCTCCGGGGAGCGTTTGTCGAAACCCACCAAGGGTGCGACCGGGTCTCGGGGACGGGGCCAGCACACCCTCCGCGCGGCGTCCGCGTCTCGCCGGGCACCGACCCGATACTGGTCCGATGCCCCTGCCCGAGCCCTACGCCGGCTGGTTTCCCGACGCCCCGATCGACGGCACCTACGGGTACGACCGGGAGTCCCTGCTCGCCGTGCCACCGGTCCCGGCCCCCGCCGGCTTCGCCGAGCTGTGGACCGGCTGGTTCGCGGCATCCCGCGCGGTACGCACCGAGCCGCGGCTGACGTCGCTCGGCCGCGACGGCGCGCACGACCTCTACGAGGTGGAGCACGCGGGCGCGGGCGGGCTGCGGCTGCGCGGCTGGCTGGCCCTGCCGTCGGACGGCGCCGCCCGGGTCGGCGTCGTGCACAGCCACGGGTACGGCGGCCGGGACGCGCCGGACTTCGCCCGGGTGCCCGACGACGCCGCCGTCGTCTTCCCCGTGGCACGCGGTCTCGGCGCGCTCAACGTCGGTGTGGGCGCCCCGGACAACGCGGCCGAGCACGTGGTGCACGGCATCGAGTCGGTGCAGACCTACTCCCTGGGCCGCTGCGCCGTCGACCTGTGGCACGCGGCCGACGCCCTCGTCGAGATCGCCGGGGACCTGCCGCTCTACTACGTGGGCGCGAGCTTCGGCGGGATCGGGGCGCTGGCCGTGCCCTGGGACCGCCGGTTCGTGGGTGCGACCTTCGTGGTGCCGAGCTTCGGGCAGTACGACGTGCGGCTCGGCCTGGAGTGCACCGGCAGCGGGGAGGCCGTGCGCCGGTACGTCGCCGAGCACCCGGAGGCGCGGGACGTGCTGCGCTACTTCGACACGTCGACGGCGGCCGGGTACCTGCGCGTCCCCGTGCGCTGCGAGTGCGCCCTGTGGGACGCGGCGGTGCCGCCGCCCGGGCAGTTCGCCGTGGCGAATGCCGTGGCGGCGGCCGCCGCGGCCCGGGCGGGCGGTTCCGCGTGCCCCGCGCTGGAGCTGGAGACCCTGCCGGCGGGGCACGCCGACTATCCCGGCGACCAGGACGTCGACGCCCGGGCCGCCGCGGCGACCCGGGCCCACATCGCGCGCTGCCTGGCGGGCTGACCCGGGTCAGCCCGCGGCGCTGTGGTGCGCGACGCGGTGCGCCAGCAGGGCGAACACTACGGCGCAGCCGGCCTGGACGGTCAGGGCGGCGACGAGGCCGACGGTCAGGCCCGACCCCGTCCCGGTGGCGTCCGCCGCGGCCGTCCCGCCGGCGGCTCCGCCCGCCAGGCCGGCCACGGCGTGGAAGAGGCCGCCCAGCAGCGCGACGCCCAGCCCGATCCCGAGCTGCTGCAGCGTGGTCAGCAGCCCGCCCGCGACGCCGGCCGCCCAGACCGGGGTGCGCGAGAGCACCGTCTGCAGCGCCGGCCCGTACATGAACGCCTGCGCGGCACCGAGCCCGACGAGCAGCGGCTGCAGCGCCAGCGGCGCGCTCCCGCCGTCGTCGAGCCCGATGACGAGGGCGATGGCGAGCAGTGCCGCTCCCTGCACGGAGGCGGCGTAGACCATGATCCGCGGCCCCACCCGGCGCAGGACTCCCGGCAGCAGCAGCGCGGCGATGAAGAACCCGCCGCCGAAGCCGAGCGTCAGCATCGCGACGTCCCAGCCGTCGGCGCCCCAGGCGGTCTGCGAGTACTCCGAGACCTCGTAGAGGAACGCGCCGTAGGAGACGAAGAACAGCAGGGTCATGGTCAGGCCGATCCGCACCACCGGGACCCGCAGCACGCTCGGCGGCGCCACGGGCAGCCCGCCCCGTCGCTCCGTGGCGCGCTGCGCGAGGCCGAAGGCCGTGAGGGTGACCGCGGCGACGGCCAGGAGGACGAGCGACCAGGCCGGCCACCCCGCCGTCGGGCCGAGGGTCAGGGGTACGACCAGGGCCACCAGCCCGCCCCCGAGCAGGGCCGCGCCCCGCAGGTCGAGCCCGAGCGGCGCCGGCGAGCGGGACTCCGGGACGGCGCGCAGGCCGGGCAGCGCCAGCAGGGCGATGAGACCGGTGATCACCTGGACCGCGCGCCAGGCCAGGTGCCCCGGCAGCACGACGGTCGTCGCGCCCGCCACGACCTGGCCGGCGATCGAGGCGATCGCGCCGGCCGCCGTGAACAGGATGATCCCGCGGGTGCGGAGCCGGTCGGGCGCCGTGGCCTGGATGCTCGTGAGCACCTGGGGCGTGAACAGCCCGGCGGCCAGGCCCAGGGCCGCGCGCAGGGCCACGAGGGAGACCACGTCCTGGGCCAGCCCGGTCAGGACGGCCAGCGCCCCGAAGGCGATCAGCCCGGTCCGGAGCAGCCGCCGGCGGCCGTAGCGGTCACCCAGCCGTCCGGAGACCACCAGACCGGCGGCGAAGGTGGTGGTGTAGGCGGACAGCACGAGCGCCCCACCGGACGGGCCGGCACCCAGGTCCGCCACGATCGCGGGGACCAGCAGGTTCACCGCGCCGAACGTGAAGTTCACGGGCAGGAAGGCGAGCAGCAGGACGGCGAGGCCGCCCGCGGTCAGGGCCGACGCCGGTGCCGGTGCCGGTGCCGCGGCGGGGAGCGGGCGGGCCGGGACTCCCGGGTGAGCCGGCAGCGCGGCGGGTTCGACCGCCGTGCGGAGGGATGTCGTCATACCCCCGACCGTGCGCCGTTCGACATCCTGGTACCAGGAGCCTGTTCATACGGGTACTGACACCACCTGGTTGCCCGCGGCCCGCGGGGTGACACTGGTTCGGTGACGAGTACCGCACCGGACCACAAGGCGCTCGGGGCCTTCCTGCGGGAGCGCCGCGGCCGCGTGACCCCGGCCGACGTCGGGCTGCCGCAGGCCGGCCGGCGCCGGACCCCTGGGCTGCGCCGCGAGGAGGTGGCGCAGCTCGCCGGGGTGGGCGTCACCTGGTACACGTGGCTCGAGCAGGGGCGGGCGCCCAACCCGTCGGACCAGGTGCTCGACGCCGTCGCGCGGACGCTCCGCCTGCGTCCCGAGGAGCGGCGACACCTCATGATCCTGGCCGGCCGGGCGGCAGACACCGGGGCCGACGCGCCGAACCCGCTCATGGAGGTACGCCCGGAGCACATCGCGCTGCTGGAGCGGCTGCTGCCCTTTCCCGCCGCCATCCAGACCGCGACGTACGACCTCGTCGCGGCCAACCGCACCTACCGGTTCCTGTTCGGCGACCTCGACTCGGTCGATCCCGCCGACCGGAACTGCGCCTGGCTCCTGTTCATGAACGACGAGTGGCGCGACAGCCTGGTGGAACCCGAGGTGGTGCTCCGCGATCTCGCCGGACGGCTGCGCGCCCGGGAGGCCGAGTTCCGGCAGCACCCGAGGTGGAGCGGGCTGCTGGGCGGCCTGCGCGAGCACTCGCCCGAGTTTGTGCGGTACTGGGACGAGCACGAGGTGCGGGGCGACCGGGCCGGACAGCTGCGCCGCTACCTGTCCTCCCGGGTGGGCAGGGTCGACACGGTCTTCCAGAGCCTGTGGCTGGACCGCGACCGGGGCGAGCGCATCGTCGCGCTCACCCCGGCCGACGCCGACTCGGCCCGCCGGCTGGAGCGGCTCGACTCCCTGGTGGGCGCCGCGCCCGCCTGGACCGCCCGGGACCGCGTGCTGGCGGACGCGCTGATCGGCTGAGCCGGGTCAGCGCCGTCCGTCAGGGTCCGTCCGTCAGCGCCAGGTCGCCGCGATCCGGAGGAACGCGTCGTTCGCCTCGGTCTCGCCGATGCTCACGCGGAGCCCGTCGCCCGCGAAGGGCCGCACCAGGACGCCGGCGGCGCTCGCCTCGGCGGCCCGCTGCGCCGTCGGCTCGCCCAGCCCGAACCAGACGAAGTTCGCCTGCGTGTCCGGGAGGTCCCAGCCCTGCTCCCGCAGGGACCCGGTGACGCGCGTGCGCTCGGTGACCAGCGCGTCGACGCGCTCCAGCAGCTCGCTCTGCGCGGCGGGCGCGAGCGAGGCCAGCGCGGCGACCTGCGCCAGGTGCGAGACGCCGAACGGCGTGGAGACCGCGCGGATGCCCGCGGCGAGCCGGGGCTCGGCGACGGCGTAGCCCACCCGGAGGCCCGCCAGCCCGTAGGCCTTGGACAGGGTGCGCAGCAGCACCACGTTCGGGTGCCGGCGCAGCAGGTCGACGCCGTCGGGCACCTCGGGGTCGCGCACGAACTCCAGGTAGGCCTCGTCCACGACGACCAGCACGTCCCGGGGCACGGCCGCGAGGAACGTCTCCAGCTCGGCGGCGTGCACCGCGGGGCCGGTCGGGTTGTTCGGCGTGCAGACCAGCACCACGCGGGTCGCGGGCGTGACGGCCGCCGCCATCGCGGGCAGGTCGAGCCGGCCCGTGCCCTCCGCGACCGGGACCATGACGGCCTTGCCGCCCGCGACCGCCACGGCGATCGGGTACGCCTCGAAGGAGCGCCACGGGAACACGACCTCGTCCCCGTGCTCCACGACGGCCTGCAGCACGTGCGCGAGCACGGCGACCGAGCCGTTGCCGACCACGACGTTCTCCGGGGCCACTCCGGTGTGGGCCGCGAGCGCCTCGACGAGCTCGCCGGCGTACATGTCGGGGTAGCGGTTCACCTCGGTCGCGCCGCGCGCGATCGCGTCCAGCACGGACGGCAGCGGCGGATACGGGTTCTCGTTGGACGAGAGCTTCCAGGCCCGGGCACCGGCGGCGACGCGGGCGCCGGGAACGTAGGCGGGGAGGGCCGACACGGCCGCGCGGAGCGGTACGAATGCTTCTTCCACGAGGGTCAGCATGCCACGATGACCGGATGAAGCTCGTGGCCAGCATCCTCATCACCGCACTCGCGATCGGGCTGTCGGCCCTGATCCTCGGCTCCCACATGGACGTCGTGAGCGACGGCACCACGCTCGGCACGATTCTCGCCGTGATCGTGGTCGCCGTCGTCTACGGCCTGGTCCACATGATCGTGAAGCCGATCGTCCAGCTCATCTCGCTCCCGCTCTACATCCTGACCCTCGGCCTGGTGTCGGTGCTGATCAACGCGCTGATGCTGTGGATCACCACGCTCATCACGAACCAGTCGTGGTTCTCGGACACCCCCAACTGGGGCCTGGAGGTGAACGGCGGCTTCTGGTGGTACGTGCTGGCGGCGATCGTGATCTCCGTGGTGCAGACCATCCTGCTGGCGCTGCTGCCCAAGCGGATCTCGGACTGATCCGTCCCGGGTCACGACCCGGTCCGTTCCGCGCGGTAGAACACGGTGCTCGCGGCCGGCCCGTCCAGACGTGCGCCGATCCGGTCGGCCGTGCCGGTCACCCGTGGGTCGCCGGACGCGACGGCGAGGTCCAGGGTCCGGACATGCGTTGAGACAGCGTGCGCCTGCGGCAGGCTGCCCGACGCCGCCCGGTCGACCGCGGCTGCCGAGTCCCGCAGCGACCGCACGACCGTGACGCGGTCCCGTGTGCGGGGGTTCTCCGCGGCGGTCCGGCCGTCGGTCTGCGAGACCAGCTCCTCCGGGGTCTCCAGGTGCAGCACCGGGACGCCGGGCGGGGTGGTCAGCAGCCCGGTCGGCGCACCGGCGGTGACCAGCCCGCCCACCCGGTAGCGCTCGGCGAAGGCCGCCCGCGACACCAGTGCGGTGGCCGCGATGCCGCCGAGGCTGTGGCCCACGAGGGTGACGGGCTCGTCGGGCCCGACGCCGGAGTCGGCGAGCGCCCGCTCGATCGCCACGGTGGCGCCGTCGGCCTCGCCCGCCATCAGCTCGAGGTCGGTGCGCCCGTCCCAGGGGTGGTCGGCGGGCAGGGCCGACTGCGTGCCGGGGACCAGCACCGTCCAGGACACCGCGCCGTCCGGCCCCGTCACCCGCTGGACCGCGATCGTGGCCTCGGGGGCTCCGCCGGCGCCCGGGTAGAGGTCGTCGATCCGTGCCAGCGCCTCCTGCACCGACGCCGCCCCGCGGCCGGACCACGCCGGCAGCGCGCCAGCCGCGAAGTCCTCGGGACCGAGCCGCGTGAGCCGGATCCCGGCGTCAGCGTTGCCGAGCGCGGGGACCTCGCGGGCCACGTGCGCGAGCGCACCGGCCCCGCCGGCCACGCCCTGGCGGCCCTGGACCAGCCCGGGTCGGGTCAGCGCGACGCCGCCGCCCAGTCCGGCGAACACCTCGTCCGAGTACGGCGCCAGGCCGCGCGTCGCCTCGGCCCCGGCCCACCGGGCCACGGGTGCGGGAAGGCCACCGGCGAACGCTCCCCCGGCCAGCCGGCCCGCGACCTCCCCGCCACCGACGAGACCGAGGCCCGCGAGGCCCGCCCAGCCCAGGACACCGGCCGCCGCCCCGATGCCGAACGTCCCCGCCGTGACCAGCCCGCCGAGCAGGCGTCGTGCGGTGGACTCCGCCTCCTCGTAGAGGCCGGCCGCGCGCAGCAGCCGCCAGCCGAGCAGGTCGCACAGGTCGGCCCGCTCGCCGAGGCCGCGCGCCGCGGCTCGCGCCGCCTCGTCCAGCGCGAGCGCCGCGGGAGCGAGCGTCCCGGAGGTAGGTCCCGCCACCCAGCTCCCGGCCGGCACGCCCACGAGGTCCCGGTTCGCTCCCAGGCAGTGCAGAGCCGCCGCCCGCAGGTCGTCCGCGGCGCGGGCCAGCACCGTGGCAACCCGCCGCACGGAGTCCGACTCGACCGCAGAGGTGCCGCGCCCGCCGAACACCGTGACGGTGTCCAGGGGCCACCGCATCTCCCCGGTCATCGCGGCCATCCGCCGCGGGCCAGCAGCAGGGCCTCGTCGAGCAGGGCCCGGTCGTGCGCCAGGGCGCGCCCCACGTCGTCGAGCGCCATCCGGTACAGCTCTGCCGCTCGCGCGGACCACTCGACCTCGGCGGCGGCCCGCACCCCGGCGGACGCGCGGTCCACCAGGTCCGCGGCCCGGGCGAGCCCTGGCAGCGCGCTCTCCAGGGCCGGCCCGCCGCCCGGCGCGCACGACGGATCCCTGCCGCTCACGGCCGAACCCCGCTCAGACGTGCCCCGTTCAGACGCTCTCTCTCCATCGGCGCTCGCACTCCCTCGGCCTCCCGGTCATGTCCTCCGGAGACGTTAGGCCGGGCAGCCGGTCCGGCGTCGGGCAACCAGACCCGCCTGTGCACGAACACCCGAAACGGCCTCGTGTGGTCGCGCTCGCGCCCCCGGGACGCCGTCGGGAGGGTCGGTCCACCCGCCGGGCGAGCCCTTACGAACGCACGGCGTGTCCCGCGTGGACCAGCCCGTCCACGTGCCGCTCGATCGCGTTGAACTCGGGCGACGAGGCGTCCCGGTCCGGCGGCAGGTCGACGTCCACGATCTCGCGCACGTGGCCCGGCATGCCGTGCGCCGTCCCGCCCGCCATGACCATCACGCGGTCGCCCAGGTAGACGGCCTCCTCGATGCTGTGCGTCACGAACAGCACCGTGATGCCGGCCGCCCGCTGGATGCGCTGCAGCTCGTGCTGCATCTCCACGCGGGTGAGCGCGTCGAGGGCGCCGAACGGCTCGTCCATCAGCAGCACCGAGGGCTTGTTCGCGAGCACCCGGGCGATCGCCACGCGCTGCTGCATGCCGCCGGAGAGCTGGTGCGGGAAGGAGCCCGACACCCTCGTGAGGCCCACGGCCTCCAGCGCCTGTTCGGTGCGCTCCGCGACGACCGGGCGCTGCAGCCGGGCCTGGCGGGGGCCGTAGGCGATGTTCTCGGCGACCGTGAGCCAGGGGAACAGGCCGTAGTCCTGGAACACGACGCCGCGGTCGGGACCTGGGCCGGAGACCGGCTCCGTCGCGACCGACAGCGTGCCGGAGGTGACCTCCTCGAATCCCGCCACCATGCGCAGGACGGTCGACTTGCCGCAGCCCGACGCGCCCACGATGCACAGCACCTCCCCCGCGGCGACCGTGACGTCCACCCCCTCCACGGCGGCGGTGGCGGTGCCCGGGTACTGCTTGCCGAGGCCCTTCATGACGATGTCCGCCGGGAGGTTCTCCCGGATGCGGCCGATCTTCACCATGCTCGTCCCTCCGTCGGTCCGGTCGTCAGTTCAGTGGTTGCGCGAGCCATGGTCCGGACCGTCATCTCAGGATCGGACGGCGGCCGAAGAGCACGCGGAAGAGCAGCCCGAGCAGGCGGTCCGCGGCGAAGCCGGCCAGGCCGATCACGATCATCCCGACGATGATCAGGTCGGTGCGCGACTGCTCCCGGGCCTGCGTGATCATGGCGCCGAGGCCGGTGTCGATGCCCACGGTCTCGCCGACGACGAGGATCACCCAGGCCAGGCCCATGGCGATCCGCATGCCCCCGACGATGCTCGGCGTCGCCGCGGGGATGACCACCTTGTACAGCGCCTGCGCGGGCGGCGTGCCGAGCATCGAGGCCGCCTCCAGGAGCCGCCCCGAGACCTGCCGGACGCCGCTGATCGTGTTGAGCAGGATCGGGAACACCGCGGCCAGGAACACCAGGAAGACGGTCGAGCGGTCCCCGAACCCGATGATCAGCAGGGTGAGCGGCGCCCACGCCGTGACCGGGATCGGCCGCACGAGGTTGACCGTCGGGTCGAGCATCCGGAAGACCAGCCGGGACCGGCCCATCAGCACGCCCAGCGGCACCGCCACGACGACGGCCAGCAGGAATCCCTGCAGCACCCGCGCCGCCGACGCGCCCAGGTGCGTCCACAGCGTGCCGCTGAACGAGTCGTCGTAGACGCCGCCGACGGCGAGGTCCACGAGCCGCAGGCCGACGTCCGCCGGCTCGGGCAGGAACGTCATCTGGATGCCGAACGGCAGCACCCACGCCCCCTGGACGCCCGCGTGCCACAGCAGCAGGCCGAGCACGGGCACCGGCAGCGCGAGCAGCCAGGAGCCCCACGCGACGCGGACGCAGGGCCGCGCCGGGGCGCTCACGGCACGTCCACGGCGTCGACGAACGTGGTGTCGGTCAGCGCCCCGGCGTCCGCGGCGTCCGACACCTGGTCGAAGGCGACCATCTCGTCGTTCATGGCCTGCAGCGTCGCCTCGTAGTCGGCGTCGATCTCCCAGCGCGGCCAGGTGTTCTCGATCGCCGTCTCGACGACGGGGCGGTCGACGGCGAACTCCTCGACCATGCGGTCCGCCCACTCGTCGGTGTGCTCCGCCAGGTACTCCGTGGCCTGCGCGTGGGTGTCGACCACCTCCTGCACCAGGTCGGGGTCCTCCTCGGCCAGGGAGGCCTTGGTGGCCAGCACGATGTTGGTGCGTCCGATGCCGGTCTCGTAGGGCGAGGTCAGCTCGTGCGCGTCCTCCTGCATCGCGATCGAGGGCCCCACCTCGGCCGAGATGAACGCGTCGATCTGGCCCGACCCGTAGGCGCCCGCCATCTCGGCGAACGGGAGGTTGACCAGCTCGACGTCCTCCGCCGGGTCGATCCCCAGGGACTCCAGGGTCTCCTTGAGCAGGATCTCCTGGGTGGCGCCCATGGGGTACCCGACCTTGGCGCCCACCAGGTCGTCGGGGGTCTCGATCTCGGGCGAGGCGACGATCCGGGTGCCGCCGTCGGCGGACGACGCGACGATTGTCACGTCCTGCTGCTGGGAGACGCCGGTGATGACCGACGCGGCGCCGGTGACACCGAAGTCGACCGAGCCGGAGACGATCGCGTTCTTGATGTCCGACGAGGTGTCGAACAGGACGATCTCGAACTCGACGCCCTCGGGGGCGAAGTCCTCGTAGAAGTAGGGCGTGAACAGGTGCGGCTGCCCGCGCAGCGTCCCGATCGTCACCGTGCCGTCCGCCGCGCCGTCGGCGGCGGCCGTGGAGCAGGCGGTCAGGCCGAGGGCCAGGGCGGCGGCTCCGACGGCGGCGAGGACGGGCTTGGTCAGGGTCGTCAGGGTCATCAGGGTCTCCTCGTGGGGTTGGTCGCGTGGGGTCAGGCAGGGGTGACGGCGCGGGTCCGGTAGGCGCGCCACCCGCCCAGGTGGGTGATGTCGGGTTCGGTGCCGCCCGGCGCCCCGGTGAAGCCGACGACGGTCGAGCCGTCGGACAGTTCGACCGGGCCGAGGGCCAGCGGTGCGGCGATCGAGGTCAGCAGCCGCGAGAGGGCGGCCGGCGAGAGCCGCCACAGCTCGCCCGGGACAGCGGCGCCCGGCTCACCGCGGACGACGGCGGGGCGGTCGACGGCGCCCTCGACCAGCAGCATGCGGAAGTCCGGGGCCGTGGCGACGTCCCGCAGGTACCGGGCGCCGAGCGCGTCGAGCTGCGCGTTCAGCGGCTCCCCGCGCAGGTGCGCGCCGAACACCGCGACGTCGACCCCCGGGGCGCCCAGCAGCGGCGCCGCCTCGCCCTCGCCCACGAAGCGCGCGGCGAGGTCGGCGGCCACCTGGTCGTGGAAGGCCGGCACCACGAACGAGACGCCGAACAGCCCCTCGCCCTCGACCCGGCCCGCGGGGACGGCAACGGCGGCCAGGTCCATGAGGTTCACGAAGTTGGTGAAGGTGCCGACCGTCGAGTTCACGCCGATCGGGTCGGCGGCGACCTCGACGAAGGTCGGGTGGATCGGGGCCGTCGGGACGAGGAGGGCGTCGGTGCCGCGCAGGAGCCGGCGGCCCTCGCGGGTGAGCCCGGCGAGCCGCTGCTGGTCGGCGACCACCCGCGTGCCGGCGACGTCGAGCGCCGCGGCGGCGATGGCCGCGACCGACGGGTCGGCGCTGTCCGGGTGGGCGGCGAGGAACTCCCCGTAGGACCAGGCGCGCTCCGCGACCAGTCCGCCGTCGTAGAGCAGGCGGCCCGCGGCCAGGAACGGGGTGAGGTCGACGCGCCGCACCGTGGCGCCGTCGCGCTCCACCCGCTCGACGGCGGCATCGAAGGCGGCCCTCACGGCCGGCGAGAGCGTGGTCAGGTCCTCGTCGCGCGGGACCGCCACGACCGGGTGCGCCGGTGCGCCCTGCGGCGCGTCGGCGGGCCAGGGGCGCGCGTCCGGGGTGTCAGACGCACAGATCCCTCCGGTGACCTGTGCGTCTGACACGTGATCGGTGGGTGGGGTGGCGCAGACGGCGAGGACGCGGGCCGCGAGGGCGACGTCGGCGGCGAAGACGGACACGGTGTCGTAGGACGGGCACGCCGGGACCACGCCGTCGGAGGGCAGGAGCCCGACCGTGGGCTTCAGCCCGACGACGCCGTTGAACGCCGCCGGGACGCGCCCCGACCCCGCCGTGTCGGTGCCGAGCGCGAAGTCGACCAGGCCGAGGCCGACCGCGGCGCCCGAACCGGAGCTCGACCCGCCCGCGACGCGGTCCGGCTCGACGGCGCTCGCGACCGGCCCGTAGGGGCTGCGCGTGCCGACCAGGCCGGTGGCGAACTGGTCCAGGTTGGTCTTGCCGACCACCACCGCACCCGCGGCCCGCAGGCGCTCGACCACCGGAGCACTCGCCGCCGGTACGAACGCGAACTCCGGGTGCGCCGCCGTGGTCGGCAGGCCCGCCACGTCGATGTTGTCCTTCACCGCGAACACGAGACCCGCGAGCGGGAGGTCCGCGCCGGCCGCCGTGCGGGCGGCGACGTCGCCGGCGTCGGCCAGGGCGTCGTCCTCGGCACGCAGGTGGATCCAGACGTGGCCGGGCTCGGCGGACCGGATCCGGGCGTAGGCGGCCTGGACCGCGTCCAGCGGGCTCGTTCGGGGCATGCGGGGTCTCCTCCGGGTCGGGAGCGGGATGGGGGTGCGGCGGGGTGACGGGACGACGTCAGGGGGCGAGCTGCATGAGGTGCATGGCCCGGGCCGCCCGCGCGCGGACGATCGACTGGGACTGCCCCACGTGCGTGCGCAGCGCGTCGCGGGCCTGCCGCAGGCTGCCGGACAGGACCAGCTCGCCGATCGCGATGTGCTCGCTGATCGTGGCGTTGACCCGGTCCTGGGTGAGGTAGTCGTGCATGCGCACCGGCCGGATCCGGCGGTTGACCCGCTGCAGCGCCCCGACCAGCTCGGCGTTGCCCGCGGCGCCCAGCAGCACGGTGTGGAACTGCTCGTCGGCGGTGACGAACCCGGCGTCGGGCAGGATCCCGGCGTCGGACCGCTCCTGCCACACGACGAGCTCGGCCTCGATCGCGCCCGTGTCGTGGCGGATCGTCGGGTCGTCGATGGCCCGGTCCAGCCCGCACGTCTCCAGCAGCACGCGCAGCTCGTAGAGGTCGGTGAACTCGGTGACGGTGGGGGTGTAGCGGAAGAGCCCGCCGTCCCGCTTCACCAGGAGCCCGTCGGCCTCCAGCCGCGCCAGCGCGTCCCGCACCGGGGTGCGGGACACCCCGAACCGCTCGGCGACGTTCTCCTCGGTGTAGCGGGTGAACGGCGACACCGCCGTGGAGAGCAGCTCTCCACGCAGCGCCTCGTACACCCGAACGCGCGCCGTCAGGCGGCGACCGCCCTGCGTCCCGGGCTCCTGCAGCACCGGATCCTGCGTTGTATCCATGGTTGGACATCGTTCTGGATCCCCTGTGACAGCCGTGTTGCGTGGACGGCCTGGCTGTTTCCGGAGGATCACCCCCGGTGAAATGTGCGTGTCGTCCGCCTTTCAGGGCCTGTGGACAACCAACCCGGAGCGGGACGTGCCCGTGGGAGAATGGAGCACGTGCCTGAGACCACCACGCCCAGCCCAGCCGCCCGCGTCACGCTCGCGGAGGTGAGCCCCGCCATCGCGCTCGGCCCCCTGGACGGCCGGTACCGCAAGGCCGTCGCACCGCTCGTGGACCACCTGAGCGAGGCCGCGCTGAACCGCGAGCGCATCCACGTCGAGGTGGAGTGGCTGATCACGCTGTGCAACGGCGCGGAGGGCGTCGCCGCGCCCGTCGTCCCCGGTGCGCCCACCCTGACGCAGGGCGAGATCGAGTACCTGCGCGCGATCCCCGCGACGTTCGGCGCGGTCGAGATCGCCGAGCTGGCCGAGATCGAGCGCGAGACCGTGCACGACGTGAAGGCGGTCGAGTACTTCATCAAGCGCCGCATCGCGGCCGCCCCGGAGGCGCTCGGCGAGACCAGCCTCCCCGCCGCGAGCGAGCTGGTGCACTTCGCCTGCACCAGCGAGGACATCAACAACCTGTCGTACGCCCTGATGGTGCGGGGCGCGGTGCGTGAGGTCTGGCTGCCGGCCGCGACCGCCGTCGTCGACCAGCTCGCGGACATGGCGCGCGAGCACGCCGCGGCGCCGCTGCTGTCGCGGACGCACGGCCAGCCCGCGACGCCGTCCACGCTGGGCAAGGAGCTCGCCGTGCTGGCGCACCGCCTGCGCCGTCAGCTCCGCCGCGTCGACGGCGCCGAGTTCCTGGGCAAGCTGAACGGCGCCACAGGCACCTACGGCGCGCACACGGTCGCCGTCCCGTCGGCCGACTGGCCCGCCGTCTCGAAGGCGTTCGTCGAGGGTCTCGGGCTGGACTGGAACCCGCTGACCACGCAGATCGAGTCGCACGACTGGCAGGCCGAGGTCTACGCCGACGTCGCCCGGTTCAACCGGATCCTGCACAACCTCGCGACGGACGTGTGGACGTACATCTCGCTCGGGTTCTTCACGCAGATCCCGGTTGAGGGTGCCACGGGCTCGTCCACGATGCCGCACAAGGTGAACCCGATCCGGTTCGAGAACGCCGAGGCCAATCTCGAGATCTCCTGCTCGCTGCTGGACACGCTCTCGGCCACGCTCGTGACGAGCCGCCTGCAGCGCGACCTCACCGACTCCACGACGCAGCGCAACATCGGCCCGGCGTTCGGGCACAGCCTGCTCGCGATCGACAACGTGGCGCGCGGCCTGGACCGCCTGGCCGTGAACGAGACCCTCCTGCGCGAGGACCTCGACGCCAACTGGGAGGTGCTGGGCGAGCCCGTCCAGTCCGCCATGCGCGCGGCCTCGGTCGCGGGCGTGCCCGGCATGGAGAACCCGTACGAGCGCCTCAAGGACCTCACGCGTGGCCAGCGGGTCGACGGCGCGCGCATGCGCGAGTTCGTGGCGGGCCTGGGCCTGCCCGACGATGTCGCCGCACGCCTCGCCGCCCTGACCCCCGCGACGTACACGGGCCTGGCGGAGCAGCTGGTGAAGGACTACCTGGACTAGTCAGTCCAGGAAGATCCCGTTGCCCGGCCCGATCGGCAGGTCGAGGAAGAAGAACACGGACAGGATCGCCGCCCACACCAGCCAGAAGGCCACGGTGAACGGCAGCAGCCGCGCGATCACGGTGCCCAGGCCGGCCTTCGGCTCCCAGCGCCGCAGGAACGTGAGCAGCACGATCATGTACGGGTTCAGGGGCGTGATGATCTGCGTCGCGGAGTCGCCCACCCGGAACGCGGCCTGCACGAAACCGGGCTCGTAGCCGATGAGCGCGAACATCGGCACGAACACGGCCGCCATGATGGTCCAGAGCGACGAGCCCGAGATGATGAACAGGTTCAGCACGGAGGCGAGCGCCAGGAAGCCGATGATCGCGCCGTAGCCGGTCAGGCCGCTCGACTCCAGGCCCTCGGCGCCCGCCACGGCGATCCACTGGCCCACGCCGGACCAGTTGAACAGCGCGATGAACTGGCCCAGCACGAACGCGAGGACCAGGAATCCTGCCATGTCCTTGACGGACTGCTCCAGCAGCCGCGGCACGTCCTTCATCGAGGTCACCGACCGGGTCACGACGCCGTAGACCACGCCGGGCACCATGAACAGCACGAAGATGACGAAGGTGATCGAGCCGAGCAGCGGTGACTCGGGCAGGAACCCGCCGTCCTCGTTGCGCCAGGGGGAACCGGGCAGCACGAACGCGGCGGTGAGCACCGCGGCGACCAGCAGCAGGGAGCCGGTCGCGAACGCCAGACCACGCCGCTCGGTCGCCGTCAGGTCGGCGGTGACGGCCGGTTCGTCGTCGGGCACCACCGTGCCGGCGAGGCCCGCCTCCTCGACGGGGACGCCCTGGCGGACCAGGCGCGGCTCGAGGACCCGGTCGATGAGGAACCCGGCGAGCACGGAGAGCACGACCGCCGCGACCACGTTGAAGTACCAGTTGGACAGCGGGTTCACGGGGTCGCCGGGGTTCGGCAGGATCTCGGTGACCGCCGTGGTGATGCCGGCGAACAGCGCGTCCAGGCTGGTCACGGCGATGTTCGTGGAGTAGCCGGCGCCGGCCGCCGCGAACCCGCCGAGCAGACCCGCCACGGGATGGCGGCCCGCCGCCCGGAACACGAGAGCGGCGAGCGGCGGGATGACGATGAACGCGCTGTCGGACATGACGGAACCCATCACGCCCACGAACCCCACGGCGTACGGCAGCGCCCAGCGGGGCGCCGAGCCGAAGACGGCGCGGACGCCCGCGGCGAGCAGGCCCGTCTTCTCCGCCACGCCGACGGCGAGCCAGATGGTCAGCACCGTGAGCAGGGGCGGGAAGCCGATGTAGTTGGCGCCGATGTTCTGGGTGAACCACGTCATGCCCTCGGGCGTGAACAGGCCCTGGATCTCCGTGACCTCCTCGGCGCCCGGTACCTGCACGGTCACGCCGGCGAGCGCCATGAACGTGGAGACGAGCGCGATCACCAGGAACAGGATCAGGAAGAGCGTGAACGGTTCGGGCAGCCGGTTGCCGAGCCGTTCGACGGCACCCAGGAACCTGTCCGTGCGGGACGGTCGGACGGGCGAAGCAGCGTTGCTCACAGCGGTCTCCCTCGGGTCTGCGGTGGTCAGGCAGCCTAGGGCCGTAATGTAAAGGGTGATTTTTCGGTCGTGTAACGCTTTCCATACGATGGACCGCATGAGCCGCCCCACCCCGCCCAGCACCGCCTATCTGGACCACCTGGTCGCCGAGACCGCGGGACGGCGGGCCGCCCTGGCGGGTGCCGCACCCGCCAGGCCGGAGGCCGACCGCGGTGCGCCCGCCGAGCTGGCCGCTGTCGTCGAACGGGTGGCGGAAGAGCTCGAGCCGGACCTCGCGGAGATCGTCCGGCGGCTGCACGAGCACCCCGAGCCGGCGTTCGAGGAGCACCGCAGCGCCGCGACCCTGGTGGAGGTGCTGGCGCGGCACGGCGTCGAGGCGGAGCTGGGCGCGCACGGGGTGCCGACGGCGTTCCGGGCCGAGGTCGGCGACGCCGGCGGCCCCACGATCGCGATCTGCGCGGAGTACGACGCGCTGCCCGGCATCGGCCACGCCTGCGGCCACAACGTCATCGCGGCGTCCGGCGTCGGCGCGTTTCTCGCGCTGCACCACGTGCTGACCTCGGGCGATGCCGCCGTCCCGGCCGGGCGCGTCGTGCTGCTCGGCACGCCCGCCGAGGAGGGGCACTCCGGCAAGGAGGTGCTGGCGCGCAACGGCGCGCTGGAGGGGATCGACGCCGCGATCATGGTGCACCCGTACGGGCTCGACGTCGCCGACCAGGTCTGGCTCGGCCGGCGCCTGCTGACCTGGACGTTCACGGGGCGCCCCGCGCACGCCTCGGCCCAGCCGTACATGGGCCGGAACGCGCTCGACGCCGCCACGCTCGCATACCAGGGCATCGGCCTGCTGCGGCAGCAGATGCCGCCGGTGGACCGGGTGCACGCGACGATCGCCGAGGGTGGCACCCGGCCGAGCATCATCACCGAGCGGGCGGTGGTGCACCTGTACGCGCGGTCCAAGTACCCGGACACCCTGCGCGACCTCTCGCGCCGCCTCGACGACATCGCCCGCGGCGCGGCCCTGATGACCGGCACCGAGGTCGAGATCACCTGGGACGACGGCGCCCACCCGAGCCTCCCGGTGCGCACGAACGAGGCGCTGACCGGCCGCTGGGTCGCGGCCCAGCGGCGCCGCGGACGCGACCCGCTGCCGGCAGGCGTGCTCTCGGAGACGCTCGCGGCGTCCACCGACTTCGGCAACGTCTCGTTCCGCATCCCCGGCATCCACCCGCTCGTACAGGTCTCCGCGCCCGACGTCGCGCTGCATACTGCCGAGTTCGCGGCCGCCGCGGCGACGCCCGCGGCGGTCTCGGCCGCCGTGGACAGCGCCGCCGGCCTCGCGGCGACGGCCCTGGACTACCTGTCCGACGCCGGGCTGCGCGCCGCCGTGCACGAGGAGTTCGCCGCGCAGGGCGGCCCGGTCGACGTGGTGCGCTACTTCGACTGACGCTCGGTCTCCGGCGCGCGGCCGGGGTGCTCTGTCGCGGCCGGGTCCAGCCTGGCCGCGCCGGCCACCGATCTGCCGACCATGCAGTTGCTGCCAGTCTCGGACTCTCGCTGGCAGCAGCTGCATGGTCGATCGCCGGGCGCAGCGCGTAGCGCCTCGTAACGACCGGCACATCCGGGCGAAATCTCCGCTTCCTACCGTCGGGACCGCGCGGTGCCCGACCGCGCCCCAGACCGAAGGAGCGTGGACCCGTGACACTTCGCGGACACCGAGACGGACGAACCGCAGCCGAGACCCTGGTCGCGGCGCTGGGCCGACGGCGGTTCCTGCAGGCAGCGCTGGGCGTGGGGGCGGGTTCGGCGCTGGCCGCCGGATCGGCGGTGCCGGCCGCAGGCGCGACGCTGTCGACGGGCCGGGGCGCGGGCGCCGGTCAGGGCTCGGGGCGGTACTCCGGGGTCCTGCAGCCCGGCCGGGGCCGCATCCGCGGCGACGTCTACCTGGGCTCGGACGTCGACGACGTCCTGTGGGGCTACGTCCCGTCGGTGCACGCCGACGCCGTGACCCGGATGCGCTCCGGGCAGACCGTCACCATCGACGCCGTGTCCCACGAGGGCATCCTCGAGGACCAGGGTCGCGACCCGGTCGCGTACTTCGCCGAGCACGGCGTCCACCGCCGCGAGGTGCTGGAGGACGCCGCCGCGATCGCCGCCGGGTACTCCCGGGCGCCGCGCAACTTCGACGTCGACGGGCCGCACATCGTGACCGGACCGGTCTTCGTCGAGGGGGCCGAGCCGGGCGACGTGCTGAAGATCGAGACGCTGGAGGCGACGCCGCGCGTGCCGTACGGCGTGGTCTCGTCGCGGCACGGCAAGGGGGCGCTCGCCCGGACGGCCGCGGGTGCCCCGGCGGGGATCACGCTCGACGAGGTGATGCCGCCCGTAGCGACCGACGGCCGCGGCTCCGGCATCCCGACCGAGTACGGGAACGTGTCCGTGTTCGCCCAGGTGCGCGGCGACCAGGCCACCATGGGTTCGGGCCGCGGACGGGTGCGGTTCCCGCTCAAGACCTTCTTCGGGATGATGGGCGTCGCCTACGCCGAGACGACGGGACTGACCGCGCCCGAGGCCAACTCGATCCCCCCGACGCTCGGCGGCGGCAACATCGACATCAGCCACCTGGGTGCCGGCTCCACGTTCTACCTGCCGGTCAGCGCGGAGGGCGCGCTCTTCTACGTCGGCGACCCGCACATGGCGATGGGCGACGGCGAGGTGGCACTCACCGCGATGGAGGGCTCACTGCGCGGCACGTTCCGGCTCACCGTCTGCAAGTCGGGCTCCGGCGACGCGCCCTCGGTCGCGTACTCCTACCCGTTCGCCGAGACGCGGGACGCGTGGATCCCGATCGGGCTGTCCGACCCGGACGGCGCGGTTGACGGCCAGCTCAGCGACCTCGACGTCGCGATGCGCCGGGCCGTCGTGAACGCGCTCGACTTCCTGGAGCACGACCACGGCCTGGACCGGGCGGTCGCCTACGCCTACCTCTCGGCGGCGGCCGACTTCGCGGTCTCGCAGGTCGTCGACCGGACGGTCGGCGTGCACGGGCTGATCCGGAAGTCCGACCTGGGCTGAGGTCGCCGCCGCGGCCGCCGGGCCAGGAAAACAGCGGGCGCCGGCTCGGCGCCCGACCCTAGGGTCGGGCCATGACGATGCCGGAGACAGCCCCCGTCGACACCTGGCTCGCGGTCACGCGGGAGGACGGCGAGACCGTCGGTTACCTCGAGCCGGTGACCGACGACTACGCCGAGGTGATCCCGCGCAACCGCCTCGGCCACGCCGTCGGGGACGCGCAGGACTACCACTCGGCCGAGGAGCTGGTGCTCGATCGGGGCCTGCGCGAGCTCGCGGAGCACTGGCTGCTCGACGGCGCGGAGGTCGAGCTGGCGATCAGCGAGCTCTCGCCCGCCGGCATCGTGCTGCGCGACGCGTTCCTGGCCAAGGCCCTGGTCCCGCTGGAGCCGACGCACGTGCCCTGGCCGGACACGGCCGGCCGGCTGCGCAGGGTCGAGAACGACTGAGTGCGGGACGTGCGCCCTTCCAGATGGCTGGAAGGGCGCACATCCCGCACTCGGCGGAGGGGTCAGGCGCGGCGGAGGCGTCAGGCGGTGCGGAGGAGGTCCGCCGCCCGGACGGTGCGCTCGCGCGCCACCATCAGCGCCGTGATCGTGATCCCGGCGACGGCCCACAGGACCACCGCGGCGGTCGCCATCGCGACACCGCCCGTGCCGGGCTCGACGAGCCGCACGAGGCCGGCCAGGCTCGGGCCGACCGGCAGGAACCCAGCCAGGCCCTCCAGCACGCTCGGCGCAGTGGACACCACGCCCGTGGCGATGACGAGCACCGCGACCAGCAGGCTGATGCCCCGCCCGACGTGCCCGAGCGCCGCCGCGAGCGCCTGGTTGACCGCGACGAACGCGACCGAGACGAGCGCGCCGAAGCCCATGGTGGCGAGCCACCCGCCGACGTCCAGGCCCTCGATGCCGGCCAGGATCGCGCCGGTCGCGAGGCCCGTGCCCAGGCCGATCGCGGCCGGGACCGCGAACGTACCGAGCGTGAGGCGCAGCGCGCCGCGGGTCGAGCCGCGGGCGCGCAGCGGCACCGGCGGGAACACGATCATCAGCGCGAGCGCGCCGAGCCAGAGCGCCAGCACGGCGAACATCGGGCCGGTGGCGCCGGTGTTGAGGTCGGTGACCTCACCGTCGGTCGCGACCGGGTCGGCCACGACGGAGGCCAGGGACTTGCGCTCCTGCTCCGTGTACGAGGGGATCTCCTCGGTCGCCTGGCCCAGTCCGTCGGACAGGTCCTGCGCACCGCCGGCCAGCTCGCCGACGCCGTCGGCCAGGCCGCCCACGCCGGTCGCGAGCTGGCTCGTGCCCGAACCGAGCTCGGTGACGCCGCCGGCCAGGCCGTCCACGCCCGTGGCGAGCTGGCTGGAGCCCGCGGCGAGCTGGTTGGCACCGGTCGCGAGCTGGTTGGCGCCGGACGAGATGCCGCCGGCGCCGGTCGAGAGCTCACGCGCACCGGCGGACAGCTGGCTCACGCCACCGGCCGCCTGGTCGGCGCCGGTCGAGAGCTCGTCCAGGCCACCGGCGAGCTGGTGCGTGCCGTCGGCCAGGGCCGAGGCTCCGCCCGAGAGCTGCCCGGCGCCGGACGCGAGCTCCGCGCCGCCGTCGGCCAGGCCGGAGATACCCGCGGACAGCTCGTAGAGGCCGGTCGGCTTCTGGCTCTTGCTACCGGGAGTACCGGCGAGGCCTGCCATGCCGGCGGCGAGCTGGTCGAGGCTCTCCTGGTCCGCGCAGATCGCGAGGAACCCGGGGTTGACAGTGCCCAGCTCGCACGACTGCTTGATGCCGTCGACCAGCTGCTGCACGCCACCGGAGAGCTCGGTCGCGCCCACCGGGAGCGACTCCGTCTTCTGGGCCGTCTCCGCGAGGCCGCCCGCGAGGCCCTCTGCCCCGGTGGCGACACCCTTTGCACCGGTCGCGAGGTCGTCCGCGCCCGACGCCAGATCGGACGCGCCGGCCGCCGACTGGCCGGCACCGGCCGCGAGCTGGTTCACACCCGCCGCGGCCTGGTCCGCACCGGCCGCCCACTGGTCCGCACCCGAGGCCCACTGACCGGCACCGCCGGCCAGGCTGGACACCCCGGCGCCGACCCCGGACACACCGTCCGACGTCTGGTGGGCGCCCTCGGCGAGCTGCTGCGCGCCCTTGCCCGCCTCGGTCGCGCCGTCGGCCAGCTCACCGGCACCGTCGGCCAGCTGCTCCGCGCCCTTGCCGGCCTCGGTCGCACCGTCGGCGAGCTGAGAGGCGCCGTCAGCGGCCTTGCCCAGCTCCTCCGAGAGGGTGGAGAAGCCCACGAGCACGTTGTCCACGTAGGTCTCGGTCAGGGTGCTGCCGAGCACGCCGGTGGCGGTCTGCGCCACCACCTGCGCGAGGGCGTCGTCCAGCACGCGGCCGTCGGGGGCGGTGGCGACGTCGATGGTCGCCTGCTCCGCCTTGTCCGGGTCGTCGCCGCTGAACGAGGTCGCGGCCGCCGAGAAGTCCTCGGGGATGGTGATGACCGCGGCGTAGGTGCCGTCGGCCAGGCCGGCGGCTGCGGTCTCCTCGTCGGAGATCTCCCAGTCGTAGCTCGCGTCGGAGGCCGGGATCGCCGCCGCCTCACCGGCCGCGGCGTCGGCGGTCTCGCCACCGCTCACGAGGCCGGCGGCGAGCTGGCGGCCGAGCGGCACGGTCTGGCCCTGGACCTCGACCGGTTCGTCGAGGTTCACGATCGCGGCCTTGACCGTGTCGAGCCGGTCCTGCGGGTTCCACAGGGCCGAGATGAGCAGGCCCAGGATCATCAGGGGAAGGAGCGCCACGGCCACGGCACGCCACGGGTTCCGGAAGGGCTCGGGCCGGAGCCACCTCGTCGCGGTCGTCATGCCCGCACCTCCTGCTCGGTCACGTCTGTGTTCTGGTCAAGGTGGGCACCGGCCGGAGCCCTGTCGCCGGGGCTCACGTCGAGCTCCGGCGTGCCCGCCTGGGCGAGGTCGGTCGCGGCGAAGCCGGTCGAGCCGAGCAGCACGGCGACCCCCGCGGCCTGGGCGTGGGCGACGGCCTGTGCCAGCTCCGCACGCGCGGCCAGGTCGCCGACGGTCTCCGTGGCGTCCACGACGAGCACCTTCGGCTTGTCACCCAGCGCCCGGCGGACCGCCGCGGCGGGGTGCCCGCCCTCGGCCGCCGAGTCGACCACGGCGACCCGGTGCCGCACGGACGAGGCCCGCTCGGGCAGCACGAGGCCGGCGGTCTTGGCCACGCCGCCGGTCACCTTGATCCGGCCGGCGACGGCCAGGAGGAAGGCGCTGACCGGAGCGGTCGCGTCGCCGCGGACGAGCAGCGTGCCACCGGCAGGCACCCGGACGTTCACCGGGCCGACGATCGTGCCGGCCGGGCCGTGCACCTCCATGTCCCCGGCCGCGACCGCGTCCGTGGCGCCCGGCTCGGGCCAGTCGGCCAGCGACAGCTCGCGGGTCAGGCCCTCGCCCTCGACGTCGAACGAGGGCAGCACCTTGTCGAGCCACTTGGGCATGTACCAGGCCTTCTCGCCCAGCAGCGCGAGCACCGCCGGGACGAAGACCATGCGCACCACGAACGCGTCCACCGCCACGCCCACGGCGAGGCCGAGCGCGATGGGCTTGAGGTTCATGTCGCCGTGCGGCACGAACGCCACGAAGACCGCGATCATGATGATCGCCGCGGCCGTGACGACCTTGGCCGAGCCCTGGAACCCCGTGGTGATCGCGTGCTTGGCGCTGCCGCCGTGCACGTAGTCCTCGCGCATGCGGGACACGAGGAACACCTCGTAGTCCATCGCGAGGCCGAACAGGATGCCCATGAGCACGATCGGCATGAAGCTGATCACCGGCCCGGTCCGCGTCACGTTCAGCGCCTCGGCGAGGACGCCGTGCTCGAACACGAGCGAGACCACACCGAATGCCGCGCCGACCGAGAAGAGGTAGCCGATCGTCGCCTTGATCGGCACCGCGATGGAGCGGAACACCATCGTGAGCAGGATCAGGGAGAGCCCCACGACCACGAGGGCGAACGGCAGCAGCGCGTTGCCGAGCTTGTCCGACACGTCGATGCCGACGGCGGTGAAGCCGGTGACGGACAGGTCCACGCCGTACTCGTCGAGGAAGTGGCCGTGCAGCGAGCGGATCTCGCGCACCAGGGCCTCGGTCTCGGCCGAGGTCGGGCCGCCCTCGGGTACCACCTGGATGATGCCGGTGTCCGCGGTCTCGTTCGGCGTCGCGAGCGGCACGTCGGCGACGCCCGGCAGGTCGGCGATCTCGTCGCCGATCTGGTCCATGAGCGCCACGGGGTCGGTGCTGGTCACGATCGAGCCGGTGACGATGAGCGGGCCGTTGAAGCCGTCGCCGAAGTTCTCGGAGACCAGGTCGTACGTGACGCGCGCCGGATCCTCCTTGGCCATCACGCCGGCGTCCGGCAGGGCGAGGCGGAGGTCCAGGGCGGGGTAGCTCAGCGCCGCCATCGCGGCGATGACGAGCACGACGGTCAGCGCCGGGATCTTGGTGACCGCGCGCACCCAGCCGGTGAAGAACCGGTTGGGCTTCTGCTCGGGGAGTGCCACGGCCGCGGCGCGCGGGCGGGTCGCCTCGGGGTCGCCGTCCGCCTCGGCCGCAGCCGCAGCGGCGGCCATGGCGCGCCGCTCCTTGCGCGACGGCTTGGGCCGCAGCCGCTCCCCCGCGAAGCCGAGCAGCGCGGGCAGCAGGGTGAGCGAGACCAGCACGGTGACGCCCACCGTGACCGCCGCCGCGACGCCCATGATCGTGAGGAACGGGATGCCCGCCACCCCGAGGCCGACCAGGGCGATCATCACGGTGAGGCCCGCGAACACGACGGCGGAGCCCGCAGTGGCGGTCGCCCGCGCGATCGACTCGTGCACGCCGAGGCCCTTGCCGAGCTGCTCGCGGTGCCGGGAGACGATGAACAGGGCGTAGTCGATGCCGACCGCCAGGCCCAGCATCACCGCCAGCATGGGCGTGGTCGAGTTGATCGGGCCGAGCACGGTGGCGGCGAACAGCAGCCCCATCGAGGCGCCGACACCGAGCAGCGCGTTCAGCAGCGGGAGCCCCGCGGCCACGAGGGAGCCGAGGGTCAGGACGAGCACCACGAGCGCGACCAGCAGGCCGATGCCCTCGGTCAGCGTCATCTCGGGGAACTTGGAGGAGAAGAGCTGGCCGCCGAGGTGCGCCTCGGCGCCGGCCGGAAGGGCCTGCGCCAGCGCGTCCGTCTCGACGCCCAGCGCGTCCTTGGTCTCGTCGGTGATGGAACCCTGGTCGCCGTCGAGCTGGATCGTCAGGAGGGTGGCGCGCTCGTCGTCGGAGACCGAGGCGGGCATCAGGTCGTCGTAGGGCGAGGTGACGACCTCGACCTGCGAGACGTCCTCGAGGTCCGCGACGCCGTCCTCGATGGCCGTGCGCATCGCGTCGTCGTTGATGGTCCCGCCCTCGGGCGCGACCACGATCACCTGCGCCGAAGCGCCGCTGACCTGCGGGAATGTTGCTGCCAGGCGGTCAAGCGCCTCCTGGGACTCGGTGCCCGGGATGGACACCTGGTTGTCGAGACCTTGTTGCAGCAGGCCGGCCGCACCGCCCACGAGGACGAGTGCCACGACCCAGGCGGCTACGACGAGCCTGCGGGCGCGGACGGCCCAGCGGCCGAGCGAGTAGAGGACGGAGGACACGCACACTCCTGGACGAGGCGGGGACCGATGACGGGACGTTCGATGCACCACTGTATCCGATACACGAGTGCATCCGATACACCAATGTATTGATAGACTGGCCACCCGCCACCTGAGGAGTTGCTGTGAGTACCGAGCCCGCCAGTGACGTCGGCTCGGGGTCGTCCGTCGAGCGCGCGTTCGCCACGGCCCTGACCCCCCGACGTGAACGGACGCGCGAGCGTCTGCTCGACGCCGCCTTCACCGTCTTCGCGCAGCACGGCATCCACGGCGCGTCCATCGAGGCCGTGTGCGAGGCCGCCGGGTTCACCCGCGGCGCGTTCTACTCGAACTTCAGCAGCAAGGAGGAGCTGTTCCTCGCGCTCTCCGAGCGGGCGATGCGCCGCGAGCTCGTCGCGCTGGAGTCGGTCACCAAGAACATGGAGCCGGACGTCGTCCACTGCGGCGCCGTGAACCCCGACGCCATCGGCAGGATCCTCTCGGTGCTGGTCCCGGACGCCGGGGACGCCCGGCAGGGCACGCTGATGCGTGCCGAGCTGGAGCTGCTGGCCATGCGCGACCCCGCCGTCGGGCGGCCGTTCCTCGCGCAGGAAGAGACGCTGCGCACCGAGCTCGGTGCCGCGATCGCGCGGATCCTCGCGGACTTCGGCCTGCGGTTCACGGTGGACCAGCGCACCGCGGTCGACCTGCTGCTCAGCGCCTACGAGTCGTCGGCCCGCGCCGCCGCCGTGGCGAGCCACACGCAGCAGGACGACGACGCCGCGACCGGCGCCGCCGTCCTGAGCCAGCTCGTCAACCTCCTGGTCACGGCCGCCGACTGAGCCGCTGAGCTACCAGCTCGCGTTGGCCGCCAGCTCCAGCGCGATCTCCTGCCACCACGCGCCGGCTGCCGGGCCGCCGTTGCACGCACCGTCCGACTCGCCGGGGAGCTTGACCCACAGGAGCGCGTCGAGCGACGTCGCGTCGTCGACGAACCGGGGCTGCTCACCCAGCGCGCGGCCGCGCGGGTTGCACCACTCGCCGTTGGAACCGTTGCCGTTGCGCGACGTGTCGATCACGTAGGGGCGACCGCCCACCTGGGACGACACCTGCTCCGCATAGGCCTGGGTGGCCGCCGTGGTCTGGTAGTTCGACGTGTTGAGCGCGAACCCGACGGCGTCCGAGAAGCCGATCAGCTGCAGCCGCCGCGCGGCCTCCGCCGGGCTCAGCCAGCCCGAGTGGCCGGCGTCGACGTAGACCCGTGCGCCGGCGTCGGCCAGCGCCGCCGCCGCGTACCGCAGGTACCCGACCCGGTCACCCTGACCGTCGCAGTCGCCCAACTGGGCCAGGGCGTCCGGTTCGAGGACCACCACCGGGTTGCCCTCGATGCCGCTCGCCACCGTGCCCACCCACCGCGCGTACTCGCTCTCGGGCACCCCGCCGCCGGAGTGGTTGCCGCAGTCGCGGCCCGGGATGGCGTAGACGGTCAGGACCCCGGTCGATCCGGCAGCGGCGGCGCGGCCCGTGTAGTCCGCGACCTCGGCCCGGGAGTGGTCGGCGTCCGCCCAGTTGCCGACCCAGTAGGCCTGCGGCGTCAGGGCGATCTTCGCCAGCAGGTCCTTGTCGGTCCCGCTCGCGGCCTCCCAGGCGGCATACGCCTGCGTGGTCGGATCCACGTAGAGATCCTGCGCGGCCGGCGCCGCCTCCAGGCTCGTCACCCCCAGGCTCGTCACTCCCAAGCTGGTCACCCCCAGGCTGGTCACCCCGGCCGTGGCGCTCTGCGCCGCCAGTGTCCCGGTGGTCACGAGTGCGAGTGCTGCGGCCAGAGCCACCGTGCGGGTGCGGCGTCGTAGGCGAGACATGGCGCTCTCCGTTCGTCGGGTCCGCCCCGGCCGGACCGGCCGGGACGTGCCCGCGTGACGCTAGGAACACGCCGCCGGCCGGGGAACCACACGAATCGTTTAAGCCCCATCGGGGACCTGTCAGACGTACAGGTCACCGGGGCGACCTGTACGTCTGACACGTCAGGAGGTCAGGCCAGCGCCTCGCCGACCAGCGCCTTCGCGGCGTCCTGCACCTCGGTGAGGTGCTCCGCGGACACGAACGACTCCGCGTAGATCTTGTACACGTCCTCGGTGCCGCTGGGCCGCGCGGCGAACCACGCGTCCGCCGTCGTGACCTTGAGGCCGCCGACCTTCGCGCCGTTGCCGGGCGCCTCGGTGAGCTTGGCCGTGATGTCCTGCCCCGCGAGCGTGGTGGACGAGACGTCGGACGGCGACAGCGCGCCGAGCCGGGCCTTCTCCTCGCGCGACGCGGCGGCGTCGACGCGGGCGTACCAGCTCTGGCCGTAGCGCTCGACCAGGTCGGCGTGGTGCTCGGACGGCGACCGGCCCGTGGTCGCCAGGATCTCCGAGGCGAGCAGGGCGAGCAGCAGGCCGTCCTTGTCGGTGGACCAGACGCGCCCGTCCTTGCGCAGGAACGACGCGCCCGCCGACTCCTCGCCGCCGAAGCCGACCTCGCCGGAGAGCAGACCGGGGACGAACCACTTGAAGCCGACCGGCACCTCCACGAGGCGGCGGTTCAGGCCGCCCGCCACCCGGTCGATCAGCGCGGACGACACGAGCGTCTTGCCGATCGCGGCGTCGGCGGGCCAGCCCGGGCGCGCCCCGCCGTAGAGGTACTCGATCGCCACGGCGAGGAAGTGGTTGGGGTTCATGAGGCCGTCGGCCGTCACGATGCCGTGCCGGTCGGAGTCCGCGTCGTTGCCGGTCGCGACGTCGAAGGGCGCCGGGCCGTCGCCGCCGGTCATGCGCTGCACCAGGGACGCCATCGCGTACGGCGAGCTGCAGTCCATGCGGATCTTGCCGTCCCAGTCGAGCGTCATGAACGCCCAGCGGGGGTCGACCTGCGGGTTGACGACGGTGAGGTCGAGGTCGTACCGCTCGGCGATCGCGCCCCAGTACTCGACGGACGCGCCGCCCAGCGGGTCGGCCCCGATGCGCACCCCGGACGTGCGGATGGCCTCCAGGTCGAGCACGTTCGCGAGGTCGTCCACGTAGGTGGACAGGAAGTCGTGGCGGTGCGTGGTCTCGGCGGCGAGCGCCTGGTCGAGCTGCACCCGCTCCACCTGGCCGATGCCGGTGCGCAGGATCTCGTTGGCCCGGTCCGCGATCCAGCCGGTCGCGTCGGAGTCGGCAGGCCCGCCGTGCGGCGGGTTGTACTTGAAGCCGCCGTCGCGGGGCGGGTTGTGCGACGGCGTCACCACGATGCCGTCCGCGAGGCCGGAGCCGGGGGCGCCGACGCCGGGCGTGCCCGCGGCGAACCGCGTCTGGTTGTGCAGCAGGATCGACTGGCTGACGGCGGGCGTGGGCGTCCAGGAGTCGCGCGCGTCGACCATGACGTCGACGCCGGCGGCGGCGAGCACCTCGAGCGCCGTCTGCCAGGCCGGCTGGGACAGCGCGTGCGTGTCCCGGCCGATGAAGAGCGGGCCGTCGGTGCCCTGCCCGCGCCGGTACTCGACGATCGCGGCGGTGATCGCGACGATGTGCGCCTCGTTGAAGGCATGATCGAGGCTCGATCCCCGGTGGCCAGAAGTGCCGAAGACGACCTTCTGGCCAGGGTCTCCGGGGTCCGGGGTGAGGTCGTAGTAGGCCCCGACCACCCGGTCGACGTCGATCAGGTCGCTGGGCTGGGCGGGGGTTCCGGCACGCGCATCCATGCCTCCGATACTGCCAGGTAACGGGCGGGTCCGTCGCCGCCCGCGCCCGGGTCGGGCACCCGCGCGTCGCCGTCGTAGGCTGGCGGCATGTTCCCGCCGATGCAGCCCGAGGTCCCCTCGCTCCACCCCAGCGAGCTCGACCCGTCCGCCCCCGTGCCCGCCGGCTCCGTGCTGCTGGACGTGCGCGAGCAGGACGAGTGGGACGCCGGCCACGCGCCGGGCGCCGTCCACATCCCGCTGGGCGACCTGCCCGCGCGGTACGGAGAGCTCGACGCCGACACGCAGGTCCTGGTCATCTGCCACTCGGGCGGCCGCTCGGCGCGGGCCACGCAGTGGCTCAACGAGGCGGTCGGCTTCGAGGCGACCAACCTCGACGGCGGCATCGTCGCCTGGGCGGGCGCAGGCCTGCCCGTCGAGCGCTGACGCCTACTCGGTGACCCGCGGCTGGCTCGGGTCGGTCTCGTTCCAGACCCGGTCCAGCGCGGTGACGGCGTAGGTGTACGTCTTGCCGGGCCCCACGGTGGTGTCGAGCCACGACTGCACGCGGCCCGACCCGGCGCGGAACGTGCCCATGAGGTTGGCGGGATCGTTCGTGTCCACCGCGTCGACGGCGCCGTCCGTGCGGTAGACGGCGAACGACGTCGCCCGCGCGTCCTTGTTGCCGATGTCGGTGAGGTGGAGCCGGACGCCGTCGCGCACCCGGCGCGCCTTGGCGAGCACCGGCGTGACCACGGGGTCGGCCGGCAGGTGCGGCATCGGCGGCACGAGGGCCGGGTACTGGTAGTGGTCGGCGACCACCTTGCTCATCGCGCCCTGCGGGTCGGCGGGCACGTGCACCGCCGAGTAGTAGGCGTTGCCGTGGATCGGCCCGACGTCGCGGCTGACCTCCCGGCAGAGGTCGAGGTGGTTGGTGAGCTCCTCCGGGTCGGTGAAGACCCCGCTGGTCACCTTGTACAGGGCCTCGCCGATGTAGAGCTGGGTGCCGGACTGCGCGGCGACCTCGGCCCACCACGGCACGAGCTTCGCGTAGTCGGCGATCGTCAGCCCGATCTGCCAGTAGACCTGCGGGTTGACGTAGTCGAGCCAGCCCTCGAGCACCCACCTGCGGGTGTCGGCGTACAGGTCGTCGTACGACTGCTGCCCGCCGGTCTCGGACCCCAGCGGGTCGTTGTCGGCGTTACGCCAGATGCCGAACGGGCTGATCCCGAACTTCACCCAGGGCTTGGTCTCCTTGATCCGCACGCTCATCGACTCGACGAAGCTGTCGACGTTGTGCCGCCGCCAGTCCTCGATCGTGTCGAAGCCCGCGCCGTACAGCTCGTACGTGCCGACGTCGGGCAGCACGTGGCCGTCCACCGGGTACGGGTAGAAGTAGTCGTCGAAGTGCACGCCGTCGACGTCGTAGTTCTCCACCGCGTGCAGGATCGACTGCTTGATGTGCTCCTGCGCCGCGGGGACACCCGGGTCGAAGTAGAGCCGGCCGTGGTACTCCCAGACCCAGTCGGCGTGCTGCCGGGCGGGGTGCTCGGGGACGAGCTGCGACAGGTCGGTGTCGATCGAGACGCGGTACGGGTTGAACCAGGCGTGCAGCTCGATGTTGCGCTTGTGCGCCTCCTCGACCATGAACGCGAGCGGGTCGTAGCCCGGGTCCTGGCCCTGCGTGCCCGTCAGGTACTTGGACCACGGCTCGTACGGGCTGTCGTAGAACGCGTCGGCCGTGGGCCGGACCTGCACGAACACGGCGTTCAGCCGGTGCTCCTGCGCCACGTCGAGCCAGTGCAGGAACTCCGCCTTCTGGGTGTCCGCGTCGAGGCCGCTGGTGGACGGCCAGTCGATGTTGGCCACGCTGGCGATCCACATGGCGCGCAGCTCGCGCTTGAGCCCCGTGGCCGACGACGGCTCCGGCGTCGCGTTGCCGGTCATCGCCGTCGCGCCGAGCGCCGTCGCCGGGTCGAGGGCCGCGATGGTCACGCTGATCGCCGCGGCCGCGGTGCCGGCCGTCGCCATCGTGAGGAACTCACGGCGGCCGATCCCCGACATCACCCCCGCCCGGTGTGCCGTCCTGAGCGACGTGGTGCGCGCATAGGCGGGCAGTTCTGTCGCCTCGTGGCGGGCGGGGTGCCTCACGTGCTTGACCTCCGGTGCTGGCTGCTGGGGGTTGGTGCCGTGGTGCTCAGTGATGTGGTTGTACTCGGTGCGAAGTTGGCCGGCGTCGATCGGCAGATTGAGGTGACAAACAATGCCACCGGGCGACGCCGTGGGGAAACTCTCGCACATGTCGCGCCGGATGTGAAGTTTGCAGTGTGGAGCAGATCGTGAAACTTACTTTCACGCCTCCGAGACCGGCTGCAGCAGCAGGTCGTCGTACTCCGGCGAGTGTTTCTGCACGTAGGCGCGGATGTACGGGCACAGCGGAACGATCTTGTCGCCGGCTTCCCGCACCATGCCGAGCGCCGCCTTGGCGAGCTGACCCGCCAGTCCCTGACCCGCGTACTCGTCGAACACTTCGGTGTGTACGAAGTACACCGTGCCCGGATCCGTGTCGTAGACCGCGAAACCGGCGAGGGTGCCGTCGACGCGCACCTCGAACCGGGACTCGTCGGGATTGTCGACCACTGTCACCTGGGGTTCGTCAGTCATGGGGCCCATCGTGCGGCACCCGCCCGCCGGTTGCCAGCCCCGCCCGGCTAGCTCGCACGTGAGCCGGGTCACCGGATATCAGCAGGGTTCGTGTCAGTGGCGGGTGCGAGACTCGACCCGTGCCCGAGACCGCCGCTTCACCCCGCTCCAACCCCTACGCGGCAGTGCTCCGCACCCCCGGCGCGCTCCGGTTCTCGGCGGCGGGCGCGCTGGCCCGCCTCCCGATGTCCATGGTCGGGATCGGCGCCGTGCTCATGGTGCAGGGCCTGTACGACAGCTACGCCATGGCCGGCCGGGTCGCGGCCGTGCTGGGCCTGGCCCAGGCGTTCGTCGCGCCGCAGATCGCGCGCTGGGTGGACCGGCGCGGTCAGCGGACGGTGCTGCTGCCGGCGCTGCTCGTGTCCGTCACCGGGCTGGGCGGCCTCGTCACGGCCGCCGTGCTGGGTGCCCCCGAGTGGGTGCTCTGGCCGCTCGCCGCGGTCGCGGGCGCGAGCCAGGGCTCGTACGGCTCGATGGTGCGGGCGCGCTGGAACCACGCGCTCGACGACCCGCGCCGGCTGCACACCGCGTACTCGCTGGAGTCGTCGATCGACGAGCTGGTCTTCATCGTCGGGCCGGTGCTCGCCACGACGCTCGCGACCGCGGTGGCCGCGCCGTCCGCCCTGGTCGTCGCCGGGATCGCCGCGCTGGTGGGCGGGCTGCTGTTCGTGGTGCAGCGCGCCACCGAGCCGCCGGTCGTCGCGCCGGACACCGAGGTGCGGCACCGCCCCGTGATCCTCACCCCGGGCATGCCGGTGCTGGTGCTCGTCTTCGTGGCCATGGGCGTGATCTTCGGTTCCATGGAGGTCGTCACGGTCGCGTTCGCCGAGGAGCTCGGCAGCAAGGGCGCCTCCGGCCCCGTGCTGGCGGTGTTCGCGCTGGGCTCGATGGTCGCCGGGCTGGTCTACGGCGCCCGGAACTTCACCAGCCCCGCGGTCCGGCGGTTCGTGATCGGCATGGCGGCCCTCGGCCCCGGCGTCTCCCTGTTTCTCCTGGCGCACTCGCTCTGGACGCTGGCGGCGGCGATGTTCGTGGCCGGGCTCGCCATCGCGCCCACCGTCATCACGGGCAACGGCCTGGTGCAGGACATGGTGGGCAGGCACCAGCTCACCGAGGCCCTGACCTGGGTCGGCACGTCGATCGGCATCGGCGCCTCGCTGGGCGCGTCCGTCGCCGGGCTGCGCGTGGACGACGCCGGGGCGGACGCCGGGTTCCTGGTGCCCGTCGCCGCGGCCTGGTTCGCCGCGCTGCTGACGCTGGCCGCGAGCCGCACGCTGCGCCGGCAGTCCGCGGCGTAGCAACCGCCCGCGAAGGGCCCCACCTGGTGGAATTTCACCCGTTTAATCCAGAAATGACAAATGGGCTTCCTGATACGTTACTTCTGACTTCTCACATCTTCACGAACGGACCCGGGATGCTTGTCTTCATCGTCATCGGACTCCTCGGGCTCGGGCTCGCCGTCGCCTCCCTCCTGCTCGGCGACTTCCTCGACCTGCTGGACGGCGCCATCTCGGGCACCTCGCTCGGTGCCGGCGGGCTCCTGTTCGGTGCGACCGGGATGCTCGTGCTGTCCTCGGGGCTCGAGCCGTGGGTCGCCTACCCGGCCGGGATCGTCGTCGCCGTCCTGGTCGTCGTGCTCGTGAACGTGCTGATCAAGCGCCTCAAGGCCGGCGAGGACGGTGTGCCCGCCTCGCTGGTGGGCACGCAAGGATCCGTGACGTCCGACGTCGACCGCGGGCACGGCGAGGTGTCGCTCGACGCCGCCAGCGAGCTGGAGACCCGGCTCGCGTTCGCCGACGAGCCGATCGGCCAGGGCACGCGGATCGTCGTCGTGGAGCAGCACGGGGCGCGCGTGAAGGTCGAGCCGGTGCTGCACTGAGGCGCCCGCGCCCCCAGCCCCCACTCCCCCGAGACCACCTCAGGCCGGGACCGCTCGTCGGCCCGGTCTGCTCCAACACACCCCAGGAGCCGACATGGAACTGAACGGTCAGCTGGTCGGCGTCATCGCCGTCGTGGCGGGCGCCCTAGCGATCTTCCTCGTCCTCGCGTTCGTCGCGAGCCGGATCCGGCGCGTGCCGCCGAACGAGGCGCTGATCGTCGTGGGCCGTGGCGCGGGCAAGTCGGAGGCCCAGACCGCGAGCCAGCGCGTCGTCGTCGGCGGGCGTGCGTTCGTCTGGCCGGTGCTGCAGCAGGGCTTCGCGATCTCGCTGGAGCAGCGGCAGATCGGCATCACCGTCGAGGGCGTCGACAAGAACCGCATCAAGATCGCGATCAAGGCCTCGATCAACTTCAAGGTGCGGGGCGACGAGGAGGGCGTGCGGCGTGCCGCGCAGCGCTTCCTGTCCCAGCAGCACCTGCTGACGGAGATCATCAAGGAGTCCCTGGAGGGCTCGCTGCGGTCGATCGTCGGCGACATGACGATCGAGCAGATCATCTCGGACCGCAAGGGCCTGTCCGACCGCGTGGTGCAGTCCACCAAGACGGACCTCTCGGAGCAGGGCCTCCAGGTCGACCTGCTCAACATCTCCGACATCTCGACGCCTGGTTCGGACTACCTCGCGAACCTCGGCCGCGCCGAGGCCGCCAACGCCCGCCAGCTCGCCGAGGTGTCCGAGGCCGAGGCGAACCGCGCGTCCGAGTTCGCCGTGATCGAGGCCGCCGAGCAGATCGCCGAGCGACAGAAGGCGCTGGACCTGAAGAAGGCCGCCATCAAGGCGGAGACCGACAAGGCGAACGCCGAGGCGGAGGCCGCCGGCCAGCTCGCCCGCGCGGAGCAGGACCGGCTCGTGGCCCAGCAGGAGCGCGAGGCCATGGCCGAGAAGGCGCGCGTGGAGCAGGAGCGCCTCGACATCGAGGTCCGCAAGCCCGCGGAGGCCACGGCGTACGCCGAGGTCCAGAGCGCCAACGCGCGTCGTGACGCCAACAACGCGGCCACCGAGGCCGAGGCGTTCAAGCGCACCACGATCGCCCAGGCGAACAAGACGGCCGCGCTGCAGGACGCCGAGGCGTCCGCCGAGGCCGTCCGCCGCGCGGGCGAGGCCGAGCGCGACAAGCAGGTGGCCCTCGCCGCCGGTATCGAGGCCGAGGGCCGCGCCCGGGCCGCCGCCGTCGAGGCCGAGGGCCTCGCCGAGGCCAAGGCCACCGACGCCAAGGCGGAGGCGCTGCGCAAGTACGGCGAGGCCGCACTGGTGCAGGAGCTCATCGAGCGCCTGCCCGAGATCGTGCGCGCCGCGGCCGAGCCGATCGCCTCGATCCAGGGCATGACCGTGGTCTCGACCGACGGGGCCTCCGCGATCACCAAGAACGTGGCCTCGGTGCTCGGCGAGGGCCAGGGCGTGATCAAGCAGCTCACCGGCGTGGACATCAACTCGCTGATCTCGGGTCTGGCCGGTCCCACGCACGGCAACGGTGCGGGCACCGCGGGCGGGGACGTCGCCGACAAGAACTGACCCACCCCGCACGAGCTGTCAGACCCCCCAGGTCCCCCGAGGGACCTGGGGGTCTGACACGTCAGGAGTGATGCGGGAGCGCAGGAGCGCCCGGGTCAGGGCTCCGGGTGCCGCGCGTCGTAGCGCCAGAACCGCGGCGTCAGCCGGACGATCACCCAGAGCAGCACCACGCAGGTGAGCCCGCCGGCCACGGCCGCCCAGCCCTCGCCGAACCAGGTCGCCTCGGCGCCGAGCACCATCTCCCCGAGGCGCGGGCCGCCGGCCACCACCACGATGAACACGCCCTGCAGCCGCCCGCGCATGTGGTCCGGGGTCGCGGTCTGCAGGATGCTCTGCCGGAACACGGACGAGATGCTGTCCGAGCCGCCCGCGAACGCCAGCGCGATGCCGGCCGCCACGACGGCCCACATGATCGCGCCGTCCGGCGAGCCGCGGCCCACCAGCACCAGCACCAGGCCGAACGCGGCGATCGACAGGCCCCACGCCGTGATCGCCCAGACGATGATCTGCCCCTGCCTGCGCATCCGCGTGAGCCCGCCGGAGAACACGCTCGCAACGATGCCGCCGACGGCGAAGGCCGCCGCGAGCACACCCGTCGTCGTCTCGCCGCCGCCGAGGTAGATGACGCCGGCGGCCGGCCACAGCACCCGCGGGAACGACAGGACCATGGCACAGATGTCGACGAGGAACGTGGTGCGCACGTTGGGCTGGGTAGCGAGGTAGCGCAGGCCGTCCAGCACGGACCGCAGCCCGACGGCGCCGCCCACACGGCTGCGGCCGTTCCCGGCTCCGCCGTCGACGCCCTCGGGCAGCACGGGCGGCAGCCGGAACACGGCCCACAGGGCGGCCAGGAACAGCACCATGTCCAGCGTGTACGCCCAGGCGTAGCCGAGCTGGGCCACGAGCAGCGCGCCGACCAGCGGCCCGCCGGTCAGCGCGACGTTCATCGAGAGCGACGACAGCGCGTTGGCCGCGGGCATCAGCTCCTTGGGCAGCAGCCGCGGGATGATCGCCGAACGGGCGGGGTTGTTGATCGCGAACGCCGCGCTCTGCACCGCGACCAGGCCGTACAGCAGCTCCACGGACTCGACGTCGAGCCAGGCCTGCGCGGCGATGGCGGCCACGACCAGCCACAGCACCGCCGAGGAGATGAGCGAGACCTTGCGCCGGTCGTAGTGGTCCACCAGCGCGCCGCCGTACAGGCCGAGCGCGACCAGCGGGACCAGCGAGAACAGGCCCAGGACGCCGACGGCGAGCGTGGACCCGGTCAGGGCGTAGACCTGCAGGCCCACCGCGACGATGGTCACCTGCGTGCCGATGTTCGAGATCGACAGGCCGAACCAGAGACGCCGGTAGTCCGCCGACACCTTCAGCGGGGTGGTGTCGGCGAGCAGGTTGCGCATGGTGCTCCGATCGTATGCCCGGGCAACGCAGCCGGGCGGCGTCGTCCCATATGACGTTCACCGCACCGGTCGCGCCCGGACATGACAGGTGCCCGGACATGACAGAGCGGGCGCCCAGGTCACCCCCCGATGCCCTGAGCTCCCGCTCTGTCCAGTGCGGTCCGTGAGCCGGGGCGCCCCCCAGCGGCGCCCCGACCCCGAACTCCCGGTCCGCGGGCCGGGACGCCCCCCAGCGGCGTCCCGACCCTACGAACCTCCCGACCCGGACTGGTCGGTCCTCGTCACGAGCCCCTTGACAAGCTCGTCACCAGAACCGCGCCCGGGCCGTTGTCGCCCTTCGAACCGTGGTCAGACCACGATCCGACGGCGACGGCTGCGGAGCGCCACGAGTCCCAGCCCCAGGAGGAGCGAGACCAGCGCGAGCTGCCCCGTGATCATGGGGCCCGTCTGGGCGAGGGTCTCGCCCGGTGCGGACACCGGCGTCACCTGCCCGTCGAGCCCGGTGGGTGTGCCGTCGAGGAGGCCTTCGCTCAGACCGCCCGACAGGATCGTCCCGTCGTTGGCCGTCGGCACGACGACCGCCTTGTCACCCCAGCTGATGTCGACGCCACCGTCCGGGATGTCGTCGTCAGCCACCGGGCCGGACTCCGGTCCGGCGTCCGGCGCATCGTCCGCGCCGGGGGTGACGGCCTCGGCCGCGGACCCGGCGACAACGCCGACCGCGCCGAGCACACCGGCCGCGGCGCCAGGCCGCTCGCCGGGGTACGTGCTCCCGGGGGCGAGGCCCTCAGGAAGATGTGTTCCGCGCTCGGGCCGCGGCGTCGCGAGCCCGCCCCGCCCGGGGCGGGGTTCGGCGCCCGAGGCGCCGGTCGCGGGCCCGTGGGACCCGGGGGTGTCGTGTCCGGGGTTCTCGGACCCGGGGTCGTGGGACCCAGGGTTGTCGGAACCCGGCCCGTCGGTCCCGGGGTCGACGCCGGGCTCGCCGGCGTCGGGGTCGAGGTCGGGGTCGGGGTCGAGGATCGGATCGAGGATGCCCGGACCGTCGGTACCGGGTTCGGTGCCGGGCTCGTCGGTCCCGGGCTGACCCGGCTCACCGGAGTCAGGCCCGTCAGTGCCGGGTTCGGTACCCGGCTCGTCGGTCCCGGGCTGCTCGGCACCGGGCTCTTCGGTACCCGGCTCGTCGGTCCCGGGCTCGGCGCCCGGCTCCTCCGTGCCGGAGGGCAGGAGACCATCCAGGATCCCGTGGACCAGACCGTCCGCGCCGAGCGTCCCGTCGACGACGCCGGAGACGTCGCCGCGCACGAGCGCACCGGCGATCCCCTCGTCGTCGACGCCGGCCTCGGCGGCAGCGGCGCCGTCGGCGGTTACGTCGTCGGTGTTACCGCCTTCGACGACAGCCGCAGCACCGTCCGCAGCGACGTCGTCTGCCACCGCGACGTCAGCCGCGACGGACGCGTCACCGGTCGAGGCAGCACCCTCAGGGGCTCCCTGGGCGACCGCGTCGCGCGGGGCGTCGGCGGCGGCATAGGCCGCCGTGGCACCGACGACCACGAGGCCGCCTGCCACGAGTGCCGTGTACAGCGCACGTCGGAAGTTCTTGTCCATGGATCTCTCCTTGCCTGGCGTGGAGCCGACGGCACGTTCGCCGTCGGGTGGTACCGCGCACGAGTGCGCGGACCACCCAGGTCAGGCAGGAGAGACGGGGATGTCGGTGTAGCTGCTCGCGAGCTTCGCGCGCGACTCGTCGGCCGACACGGTCCAGGCGCGGGCTCGGAAGACCAGCAGGGCGGAGAGCATCGCGAGGAGCTCGCCACCGGGCACCTTGAGCTGCGGTGCGCCGCCGCCCAGGACGCCGCCGGCGCCCGACGCGGCCACCGCGGGGACGAGGCCGCCCGCGGTGAGCGGGAGGCCGCCGCCGAGCAGGCCGGGTGCGCCGGCCTCGACGACGCCCACGGCGCCCAGCGTCTGCGCGGTGTCGACGGCCGCCTCGACGGCGGGAGCCTGCACCAGGTCGAGCATCGCGTGCCGGACCCCGGCCGAGGTCCAGACCACGACACCCGCGGCGTCACCGGAGGCCTGCAGCTCCCCCGGGTACGTCGGCTCTGAGAGGTCCTCGACCCGCTGGGTCGGGACCACGGTCACCGGCTCGCCCGGCGTAGACGGCCCGGCGGGCACGACGCCCGTGACCGGGGCGAGCGGCTCCACGACCGGGCTCAGCGGCTCGACCACCGGGGCGAGCACCTCACCCACGGGGGCGAGCACCTCGCCGACCGGCGTCAGCACGGGCGACAGCGCGTCGGTGACCGGAGCGGTCACCGGCTTGAGCGCGCCCAGGACCGGGGCGGTCACGCCGCCGACCACGTCGGTCACCGGCGAGACGATGCCGACCACGGGGGTCAGCAGGCCGTCGGTCACCGGGGCCAGCGGCGCGGTCACCGCGCCCAGCACGGGCGCGAGCGGCGTGACGACCTGGCCGACCACGCCCGTCACCGGGGCGAGCACGTCGCCGAGCGGCTCGGTGACCGGCTTGACGGCCGCTCCGACCTGCTCCGTGACGGGCTTCAGGACCGGGTCCGCGACCTGCTCGACGACGTCGGCGACCTGCGCCACCGGCTTCTTCGTGATCTCCGTGACGGCCTCGCCCAGAGGCTCGGTCACCCCGGTCCGGACCGGCTCGGTCACCGGGTCGAGCAGGCCGCCGGTCGCGGTCGCGACCTCGTCGACGACCTTCGTGACGGGCTCCGTCACCTTCCCGGCCGACGACGGCGCGGGGCGGGCGGAGGCGGGCTTCGCAGCCGCGGCGTCCGCCGTCTTCCCGGTGCCGGCACCAGAGGCCGGCTCGGGCTGTTCCGCGGCGGCCTGGGCCGCCGGGGCGGGCGCGGGAGCCGACGGCTCCGGCGCGGGCGCGGGGGTCGCGGACCCCGGCGCGGTCGGCTTCGTCGCCGATCCGATGCCGTCCGTGCCGGCCTGGTCGGTCCTCGTGACCGATCCGAGCGCGCCGGTGGTCCGCACGACGGTCTGGACCGTCGCCTCCACCGTGTCGCCGAGCACCGAGCCGAGAGAAGGCCGGTCAGCGGCGTTCGAGGGCGCTGCGAGGCAGACGCCGAGCGCGAGGCTCGCGGCACCGAGCGTGAGGGTCCCGACGGCACGCACGACGAAGCGGCGGAGGTGGTCCCCCGTGCTCGTCAGCGCGTACTTCGACATCGGTCTCCAGCTCTCCGGCCCGCTACGGGCCGCTCAGCAGACATGCATACACATTTAATCTGCGGGGCGTTCCGAGGTTCGGCAACAACATGGCTGCGGTTTGCGGATCGAGAATATTGTGCTTGGGAACACGAGTATGTCGGAAGAGGCGCTATATCTCAGTCATTTCGGGGCATCCAGCGCTATCGGCGAGCCGTCCGGACCGGCCGGGTGAACTCTCCGGAATCACCCGACGGTGGCCCCGAACACGAGGCCGAGCAGGTAGGTCGCGGCCGCCGCGCCCAGGCCGATCGCGATCTGCCGCAGCGCCCGGGTGAGCGGCGAGGTCCCGGACAGCAGCCCGACGACGGCGCCCGTCACCAGCAGCGCGATCCCGACGAGCGCCGTCGCGACGATCACCGCCGCGAGCCCGTCCAGCCCGAGCAGGTAGGGCAGCACCGGGACGACCGCGCCCGACGCGAAGAAGAGGAACGACGACACGGCGGCGCCCCAGGCGGTGCCGTGCGTCTCCAGGTCGTCCACCTCGGCGGCGGGCTCGGCCCCGGCCTTCGGAGCGGCCCCGGCCACGCCGGCCGCCGAACCCGGGTCGGCCAGGAGCAGGCCGCGCGCCGCCGGCCCGACCGCGAGCCGGGCGAGCACGGCGTCGGCGCGGGCCGTCGCCTCCTCGGCGCCCATGCCACGCGCCCGGTACACCAGCGCCAGCTCGTTCGCGTCGACGTCGAGGTGCGGCAGGGCGTCGTCGGCCGAGGGGGACGGCGACGACGCCTCGAGCAGCTCGCGCTGCGAGCGCACGGACACGAACTCCCCCGCACCCATCGAGAGCGCACCCGCCAGGAGGCCGGCGAGGCCGGTGAGCAGCACGGTGCTCGTCGCGACGCCGGAGGCGCCGATGCCGAGCACGAGCGCGAGGTTGGACACCAGCCCGTCGTTGGCGCCGAAGACCGCGGCGCGGAACGTGCCCGACAGCCGGTTGCGCCCGCGCGTGGCCAGCGCGCGCACCACCTCCTCGTGGATCTGCTCGTCGGCCGCCATGGTCACGGTGGCGTCGGCGTCGTGCGCGTAGGAGGAGCGGGCCTCGGCCCGCTGGGCGAGCGCCAGCACGAACACGCCGCCGAAGCGGCGGGCGAGGAACCCGAGGGCGCGGGTCCGCAGGTCGCCGCGCACCGGCGCGCCGACGTCGGACCCCAGGAGCTCCAGCCAGTGCGACTCGTGCCGCTTCTCCGCGCGCGCCAGGGCGAGCAGGATCTCGCGCTCCTCGCCCGTGCGCCGGCCCGCCAGGTCGCGGTAGACGGCCGCCTCGGCCCGTTCGTCGGCCAGCAGGCGGCGCCAGCGCCGGATGTCGGCGCGGGTCCGCGGGCGGGACGGGTGCAGCTCCTGCGCGCGCTGCGCGGGCGTGGGTGTGCTGCCGGACGAGCGACGGTCGGGGTCGGACGGTACGTGTGGCACGCAGCCATCATGCCCATGGATCGCCGGTCATGGGTTTCGTAGCGCCTTGGGCTCGGTTTCGCCGCCCCGAACTCACGATCGGGCGCCAGGTCCGGCCCGGCGTCCGGATTCTCGGGCAGAAGGATGCACAATGGACGCCGTGATCATCGTCAGCACGCACGGGTCGGCCGCGCCGGGCGGCGCGATCGGATGGGCGTGGATCAACCACGCGGGCGGGCAGTTCGACTCGGGCGGCGCGGCCCAGGGCAACGATCAGGTCGCGGCACTCTCAGCTCTGCTCCGCGCTGTCGACGCGCACCCCGGCAGCGAGCCGCTGCTCGTGGAGTCCGGCTCGCAGTACGCCGTCCGGTCCGTGTCCGAGTGGTCGGAGGGGTGGAAGCGCAACGGCTGGCGCTCCCCCGCCGGCGAGCCCGTGCCGAACCTCGACCTGGTGCAGGGCATCGACCGCGCCGTCACGGAGCGCACCGGGCCCGTCCGGTTCCACTGGGTGCGCGGTCACGTGGGCAACCCCTACAACGAGCGGGTCGACCAGCTCGCCGGGTTCGCCGCCGAGGAGTGGGCCGCGGGACGTGGCGGCGTCGGCGAGATGCTGGTGCCCGACGGCGGGATGATCCCCGACGCCGAGCTGCAGGGCGCTGGCCTGACCGGTGGGCCCCGGGAGAGCGCGGCGCCCGCGACGCGGCCGACGCCGGTCGTGACCGGGGCCGGCGCCGGGCGCACGTGGGAGTCGGACACCCTCTTCTAGGGAACGCGAACGGCTGCCCGGCCGTCGCTCCCAGGAACCGGCAGGTTCCCGGGG
>NZ_JBHVEG010000033.1:0-45764 GCF_042802395.1 Promicromonospora sp. NPDC057488 | reverse complement strand
CCTCCCGTACGGGAGGCGCGCGGCGGCGTCTCGCTTTTCGCGGTCACCTTGCTCTCTCAGCCCGCTCTCTCAGCCCGCTCTCTCAGCCGTCCCGGGTGGTGAGGCGGGCGTAGGCCAGGGACATGCCGATCACGAGGTAGCAGAGCGACCGGAACGCGCCCTCGGCCAGGCCGTCGAACGCCAGCGGGTCCCGGATCAGGTCGGCCAGGCTCGCCAGCGACGTCGGCAGCAGGTACGGGTGCAGCCAGTCCAGCGCCGAGATCTGCAGCAGCACCCCGGACACGATCAGGCCGCCCAGCACGCTCACCACCACGAGCATGGGGTGCTCGGTCGACGCCGAGATCGCGAGCGCCACCGCCCCGACCGCCATCAGGTAGACCGTGGCCCAGGCGACGGCGATCGCGAGCCGCCACAGCACGTCCGCGACCGAGAGCTGGGTGCCCGACATCGACACCAGGCCGTCGGTCCCGGACAGGACGAGCCCGGTGACCAGCCCGGACGTGGCGACCAGCGTGGCCGCGACCAGCGCGACGACGAGCACGCCCACGGCCTTGACCAGCAGCAGCCGGCCCCGGGCGACGGGGGCGAGCAGCCAGCCGCGCAGCGCGCCGGTGGACTGCTCGCCGGCCAGCGCGTCGCCGCTCGCCATGGCGACGGTGAGCGGCAGCAGGAGCATCAGCAGCGTCATCAGCGAGCCCAGCGGCAGCACGAAGGCGCTGCTGGCCATGGTCACGAAGATGGGCGGCCCCTCGCCGGGGCCGCTCCCGCCCGGGCCCGGGCCGACGGCCGGGTCGGGTGCCGCCGCACCGTCGAACGTCAGGTCGACGGCGATGCCGGTGATCACCGGCAGCACGGTGAGCAGCGCGAGCACGACCAGGGTCCGCGGCCGCCGGAAGACCCAGCGCAGCTCCGAGCGCAGCAGGCGGCCGAGCGGCGCGCGGCGGCGGGCGGGCAGGACGCCGTCGGCGTCGAGGCCGGGGCTCGCGGCGACGTCAGGGGTGGCGTGAGGGGCGGCGTGCGGTCCGGCGGCCGGGGACTGCGGGGCGGTCATCGGTCGGCCCCCGATCCGGCGCCGACGTCGTGGGTGAGCCGCGCGAAGACCTCCTCCAGCCCGGTGCGCTCCCGCCGGGCCTCGTCCACGCCGACGCCCGCGCCCACCAGGACCTCGATCACCGTGGCCGGCGGCGTCGTCGCGAGGTCCACGCGGACGCCGTCCGGGGCGAGCCGGGCGGGGATGCGGCGGTCCCGCAGCACGTCGACGGCCCGCTCGCCGTCGGGCGTGGAGACGAGCAGCGCCGGGCTGCCGGACTCCAGCAAATCGTCCAGCGCGCCCTGCGCGACGACGACGCCCTCGTTGAGCACCACCACGTGGGTGCACGTCGCCTCGACCTCGGCCAGGAGGTGCGAGGAGACGAGCACCGTCACGCCGCCGGCGTGCAGCTCCGCGATGATCCGGCGGATCTCCTGCGTGCCGGCCGGGTCGAGGCCGTTCGTCGGCTCGTCGAGCACCACCAGCCGACGCGGCACCAGCAGCGCCGAGGCGAGCCCCAGGCGCTGCTTCATGCCGAGCGAGTAGGCGCGGTACTTGCGCCGGGCGGCGTCCGTGAGGCCGACGCGCTCCAGCGCGGCCGACACGGCTCCGTCCATTGCCTTGCCGGACAGCCCCCGGCCGGACAGGAAGGGCTCAGCGGCCGCGAACCGCAGCAGGTTCTCGCGGCCCGACAGGAACGGGTGGAACCCCGGGCTCTCCACCAGGGCGCCGACGTGCGGGAGCACCCGGTCGGCCGCCCCCGGCACGGGCGCCCCGAGCAGCTCGATCTCGCCCTCGGTCGGCTGCACGAGCCCGAGCAGCATCCGGATCGTCGTCGTCTTGCCGGAGCCGTTCGGGCCCAGCATCCCGACCACGGCGCCCTCCGGCACCTCCAGGTCGACGCCGTCCACGGCGACCGTGCCGCGGTAGACCTTGCGCAGCCCGCGCGTGCGGGCGGCGAGGGCGGGGCGGGAGGCGGGGCGGGCGTCCGCGCCGACGGCGACACCCGCCGGGCCGCTGCGGGAGTCGGTGCCGGTGTCAGCGCCGGTGTCAGCGCCGGTGACCAGCGGCGCCGGCTCGGCGCCGCCTGCGGTCACTGCTGGTCCAGGGCGTCGACGAGAACCTGCTGGGGCACCGCGCCGGCCGCGACCCGGCCGTCGTCGGTCACGATCGCGCCGCCGACAGCGATCTGCACGTGGGTCCCGGTGCCGAACTCGCCGGACACCGGCTGCCCGATCTGCTCCAGCGCCCCGGTGAGGTCCTGATCGCCGCCTGCGAACGCGCCGGGCAGGTCGCCGGACGCTCCGTCGGACATCCCGCCGGGCATCTTCGGCAGGTCGGTCGGGAGCTCGGCGATCACCACGGTGTCCCAGCCGTCGCCGACCGTCGTCCTGCCCTGCTCGGTCATGTGGTCGGCAGCCCCGTCCTTCCCGGCGCTGTCCTTCCCGGCCCGGTGCCCAGCCGCGTCGCCCACGTCGGTGGTCTCGACCTTCGTGCCCTGCGGCGGCGTGAAGTCGAACAGTGCCGGGTCCTGCGCGCCGAGGTCGAGCTCGACGAAACCGAGCGAGAGCACGGGCTCGGACCTGCCGTTGGCGTACACGTCGAACGCGAGCGGCATGCGGGTCTGCTCGTCGATCGCGACGGTGACCTCACGCAGCAGCGTCTTCTCCGTCGGCTTGGGCGTCAGCACCAGCTCGTACGCGGCGCGGCCGGCGACGCGCGCCGTCCCGTCCACCGTGATCTCGCTCGTCGGCCGGAGCTGCTCGATGATCTGGGCCGCGGCCCGGGCGGGGTCCGCCAGCTGGGCCTCGGCGTGCTTCCGGGCGGCCGCGGCGTCGGCGTCGTCCCAGGTGAGGTGCTCCGCCGTGCGCTCCTGCGAGTCGTAGGCCCAGGCCTCGTCGGGGTTCTTCACGAACGTCACCTCGGACGTCGGCTTCTCGACCTGGACCCGGGCGCTCTCCTGGCCGTCGTGGAACACCCGCGCCGACTCGAAGTCGAGGTCCTCCGTGCCCGGCAGGGCGGGCAGGCCGAGCTCGTTGCTCACCTCGGCCTCGCCGGAGAACGCCTGCGGCTCGGCCGCCAGGGCCGATTCGACCAGGGCCTCCGGTTCGATCGCGGGGAGCACCGGATCGTCGTCCGCGCCCGCGGGCAGGGTGGTCAGCGCCAGGCCCGCGAGCCCCACGGCGATACCCGACCCCGCGGCGACCAGCGCCTTCGTCCTCGGCCTCATGTCAGCTCCTTCGCTCCCGTGGACCGCACCCGGCCCCTTCATGCGTGACGTCGTGCGTGACGTCGTGCCTGACTTCTTCCTGACTTCTGCCTGGCTTCTTCCACCATGCGCCCTCGCTGCTGAGACCGCGCTGAGAGCTGTACGGAACAGCCTGGCGGCCGGGCCGACACAGCCCGGCGGCACACCCGCTGGAGCCGGCCGTGCGGCATGCTGGCAGGCATGAGGCCGCAGATCCTCGTGGTGGACGACGAACCCGGCGTGCGCAAGGCGCTGGACCGCGGCCTGCGCGCGGAGGGCATGGACGTCACCCTCGCCGCCGACGGGCCGACGGCGCTGGGCCTGGCCCGCACCGGGTCGTTCGACGCGATCCTGCTGGACATCATGATCCCCGGGCTGTCCGGGTACCGCGTGCTGCAGGAGCTGCGCGCCGCCGGGATCACCACGCCCGTGCTGTTCGTCTCGGCCAAGGACGGCGAGATCGACCAGGCCGACGGCCTGGACCTCGGTGCCGACGGCTACCTGGTCAAGCCCTTCTCGTTCGTGGTGCTGCTCGCCCAGCTGCGCGCCCTGCTGCGCCGGACGGCGGCGGGCGCCGTCCGGACCCGCATCCTGATCGGGCCGCTGACGGTCGACCGCGCCTCACGCACCGTGCGGTACGACGACGTCGGCATCCCGCTGAGCCCGCGCGAGTACAACCTGCTGGAGGCGCTGGCCTCGCGGCCGGGCACCGTGTGGACCAAGCAGGAGCTGCTGACCGAGGTCTGGGGCGACGAGCAGGCCGCGACCCGGAACGTCGTCGAGGTGTATGTGGGCTACCTGCGCCGCAAGCTGGCCGCCGTCGGCGCCGGGGACCTGGTGCGGACCGTCCGGGGGCACGGGTACCAGCTCGGGGACGCGCGCCGGTGAGCGCGCCACCGAGCGTGCAGGGAGGCGGACGGGCCGGCGGACGCTGGTCCGGGGTGTCTCTGCGCCTGCGGATCACCCTGCTCGCCACGGCCGTCACGCTGGCCTGCCTGCTGGGCCTGGCGACGGCGGCCGGCCGGGGCCTCGGCCCCGTCCTGACGGACGCCGTGGACGACGAGCTGCACGTGGCGCTGACCACGGCGGCCGGCGACGTCGCGGCAGGCCGGACGCCGGACTCCCCCGACGGGCTGGCGGTGCGCGTGCTGGACACCGCCGGGGACGTCGTCGAGGACACCGCCGGGGCAGCCCCGGCGCCCGTCCTGACGCGGGACCAGGTGCGCGCCCTGAAGGCCGGCACCCCCGTCACCGCGGGCGGCGCGCAGCCGGTGCGCTGGCACGGCGTGGTCACCACCGCGCCCGACGGCAGCCAGCGCCTCGTCGTCGCGGGCACGGGGCTGGTGGGGCAGGCCGCCGCGAAGGCGTCGGGCGGCCGGTGGCTGCTGGTGACCGCGCTGGTCGGTTCACTGGTGGCCGGGGTCGCGATCTGGTTCGCCGTCGGCTCGGCGCTGGCGCCGGTCGCCCGCATGCGGGAGTCGGTGCGCCGGCTCGCGCCCGGCGCCCGCGTGGCGGTGCCCGGCGGGGCGGCGCGCGAGCTGCACGCCCTGGCCGACGACTTCAACGTGCTGCTGGACCGCCAGGACGCCACCGCCGAGCGGCTGCGCCGGTTCACGGGCGATGCCGCGCACGAGCTGCGCTCCCCCGTCGCGTCGATCCGCGTGCAGTCCGAGGTCGCCGTCGCCAGCCCCGACCCGCAGCTCTCGCAGGAGGTGCACGCCGACGTCCTGGCCGACGCCGAGCGGCTGTCCGCGCTGCTCGACGGCCTGCTGGCATTGGCCCGGTCGGACGCCGGCGAGCTGCCGCCCGCGGAGTCGATCGACCTGGTCGACGAGGTGCGGTCGGCGGTGGCGCGGGCCGGCAGCGGTCCCGTGCCGATCGTGGTCAATGCCCTGACCGACCGGGCCTGGGCCGCCGCGGCGCACACCGAGACCGAGCTGGTGCTCGACAACCTGCTGCGCAACGCCGCCCGGTACACCCGCACGCGGGTGGTGGTGACGGTCCTCGCGCAGCGGTCCACGGTGCGCGTGCTGGTCGACGACGACGGGCCCGGCGTGCCCCCGGAGCACCGCGCCAAGGTGTTCGACCGGTTCTACCGGGTGTCGGACGACCGCGCCCGGACCTCTGGCGGCGCCGGGCTCGGGCTGGCGCTGGTCGCCGAGCTGGTCCGGCGCCGGGGCGGCGAGGTCGCCGTCGGCGAGTCGCCCGACGGTGGGGCCCGGTTCACGGTCGTCTGGCCCCGGGCGCGGTGAGCCGGCTGAGGTAAGCCGGTCGGGGTGAACCGGCTCGGGTGAACCGGCTCGGGTGAACCGGCTCGGGTGAACCAGTCGGCGCGAGCCGGCCGAGGGTGATATTCCTCGCACCGGAACCGCCCCTGATCAGGGTTAGCGTGACGGGGTGGAGACGACGGCCCTGATCGCAGCGTGCGTGGCCGTCGTCCTCGGAGCCGGGCTGCAGCGCATCGCCGGGATGGGCGTCGGCATGGTGGCCGCGCCGGTGCTGACCGTGTTCCTGGGCGCCTCGGTGGGCGTGCTGCTCAGCAACGTCGCCGCGATCGTCACGGCCCTGCTCATCCTGCGCGCGCTGCGCGACGGCGTGGACTGGCGGCGCGTCGTCACGATCCTGCCGCTGATGCTGGTGGGCTCGGTGCTCGGCGCGCTCACGGTCCGCGAGGCCGACCCCGCGTGGCTCGACGTGATCGTGGGCGGGTCGGTGCTGCTCGCGCTGGGCGCCTCGGCGATCCTGCGGCGCCGCGTGCGCATCCAGGGCCGCTCGGTGGCCGTCGCCACGGGGCTGGCGGCGGGGTTCATGAACACCACCTCGGGCGTCGCCGCACCCGCCTGGACCGCGTACGCGCTGGCCACCCGCTGGGACCACCGGTCGTTCGCGGCGACGATGCAGCCGCTGCTCGTGGTCATGAACGCCATGTCGGTGGCGACCAAGCTGGGCTTCGGCGCCATCCCGTCCGGCTTCGCACCCGCGTGGTGGGTCTGGCCGGTGCTGCTGGCGGCGGTGCTGGCCGGCGTGGCCGTCGGAAACATCTTCGCCCTGCGGATCTCGACCCGGGCGGCGTCCCGGACGGCCCTCACGGTGGCGACGGCGGGCGCCGTGACGGCGCTGGCCCGGGGCCTCCTCACCCTCTGACGGCGCCCTGCCCGAGGGTTCCGCGCCCGCACGTGTCAGACGTACAGATCCCCCGGGTGACCTGTGCGTCTGACACGTGCGGGAGTGTCAGTGGTGTCCGGAATACTGACCGCGTGATCCGAATCGTCCGCTCCCTCGCCGTGGGGTTCGCCCTCGCGTGCATCCTGCTGATCGGCCTCCGGCTCGACCACGGCGCCCCGGGCTGGTGGCTGCCCGTGGCCCTGGTCGTGAGCACCCTCGCGGTCGCGCTGACGTCCGTGGCGACCGTGCTCCTGGGGATCGGCGGGACCAACGCTCTGCGCACCACGCCGTCGGTCGACGTCGTGGTCACCGCCGAGCGCGAGGGGCGGTTGCACCTGGCCAAGGTGCTGGACATCTCCTCGACGGGCACCGAGATCAACGACGACCCCGTGGCCGAGCTGCGGCTTGCCGTCGACACCCGGACCCGCGCGAGGTACACGACCACCACGCGCGCGCTGATCGACCGGACGCGGCTGCCGCAGTTCCAGCCGGGCGCCGTCGTCGTGGTGCTGCAGGAGAAGACGGACGCCCCCGGCGTGGCCCTGCTCCAGTCGCCGCCGCAGTCCTGGCGGGAGAAGGCCGCGCAGGCCGACTCGGTCGCCCGGATGGACGAGCCGCCCGAGTGGGCCGCGCCCGTGCCCACCGGCCGGGACGCGCGCGGCCTCGTGAAGATCCCGGCCGCCGTGCTCGCCCTGCTGGTGCTCGTCGGGTTCGCCGCCCGGCTCTACCCCGTGCGCGAGGATATCACCGCGGTACTCACCGGCACCCCGCTCCTGGAGGTCTCCGCGGCCCAGGAACGGCGCGTCGATCGGGAGGCAAGCACCCTGGACCCGGCGCGCGCCCAGGAGGTGGTCGACGCGTTCGTCGCCGCTGCCGGGCACAGCGAGCTCACCGCCGTCGGCCTGGGCAGCACGACCGCCACCGCGACCGTGCCCACGGCCCCCGGCTCGGACAACACGGACGACCTCTGGTGGGCGCACGGCGACATCACCCGCCACGAGCCGTCGTCCATCCAGCCGAGCGACACCGACCTGCCGCTGCGGACGTTCGACGCCGCCGACGTGGACTGGGCCGCGCTCCAGGAGCTGGCCGACCGGCTGCCGCAGCAGGCGGGCTTCGAGCCGGAGGACCTGGTCACGGTGCAGGTCCGGGTGCCGTCGGCCACGTTCGACGACGCCGGCCTGCCCTACGAGATCACCGTCTGGGGCTCCGGCCCCTACGACGACGCCTCGGTGACCTACGACCCCGACGGCGAGGTCGTCGACATGTACGGCGGGGCGAAGGGCTCCGAGATCGCGACGTGGGACGCCGAGCACTGACGGCGACGGGGCTGGTCAGCGGCGTGGCTGGTCAGCAGCAGGGCTGGTCAGCGGCGCAGCCGCCGGTCGACGAGCAGCAGCCCCACGACGGTCAGCGCGATGATCACCACGAGGCCGACCCGGTCCACGGTGGTGTGCGCCATGATCACCAGCCCGCCCACCGAGTGGGCCACGAGCGCCCCACCGATGAGAGCGAGCGTGTGCCGCGGCGTCCAGGCCGGGGAGGACGCCGTCCGGGTCAGGTAGCGGTAGCAGGCCACGACGCCGATCACGGTCACCGCCATCGGGACCAGCACCATCAGGCCCTCTGTGAAGGCCGGCTGCCGGGCCCCGAACACGGGGAACGAGAGCCCGAAGAAGACCAGGGTCGCCAGGGCGGACGCCACGGCGAGGAGGCCGAGGGACGGGACCGCCGCTGTGCCGGGCTGGTCCGGCGGGACGGGCTGGTCCGGCGGGACGGCCGGGCCTGACGAGGCGGGGCGCGGGGCCGGCACGACGAACAGGGCGACGACCCCGAGCACGAGCACCAGCACCACCACGCCGAGCACGAACGCGGTCGGCGCCTGGTAGCCGGGGTCCTCCGAGAGCGTCACCGTGCGGAGCAGTCCCACGCCGAGCACCGCGACGACGGCGGCGACGACCGTCCCCGGCACGCCGAGGTAGGGCCGGCCGCGGTGCGCGGGGAAGAGCAGGTTCGTCAGCGCGATCGGGATGCAGACCGTGAACACGGCGTGGTAGATCGCGTTCGCCTCGAAGTACGGCAGGTTGACGCCGAGCACGCGGGCGCCCCACGACGCGGCGTCGTACAGGTGCGGGCTGGTCAGCGCCTGCAGGCCGATCCCGTCCTCGACGAGCTCGTAGGCCAGGGCGAGCAGCAGGATGCTCGGCCAGCCGCGACCGCGCCGCGCGACCAGCTCGCGGATCAGCAGCACCCCCGCGCCGTAGACCGGCATCCAGAGCAGCACGAGCCACGCCATCCGGACCGGTGTCGACCCCAGGGCGAGCTCGGCGATCAGCGGGGTGAGCACCACGAGCGTCCAGGCGGCGCCGCGGTGCCGCACCGGCCGCCGTCCGGGCGCCTCCTCGGGCCGCTCAGGCCGCTCGGGCACCTCGTCCAGCCCGGCCCGTGCCGTAGTCCGCTCGTCGGTCATCGCCGCTCCCCTTGTCGTGCCCGTGTCGCGCTCTTGTCAGGCCGGTGTCATGCCGATGTCCCACCCGGTCACTGAACTTATCACCGATAAATTATCACTGATAAGGAACCTCTGGCTAGAGTCGGGCCATGCCACGCACCCGCCCCGGACTCGACCGCCCGACGATCGTCGCCGCGGCCATCGAGACGCTGGACGAGCGCGGCCTCGACGGGCTGTCCAGCCACAACGTGGCGCGCCGGCTCGGCGTGCAGCAGCCCGCGCTTTACCACCACTTCCGCAACAAGGCCGAGCTGCTGAACGCCGTCGCGGCCGAGGTGCTCGACCGCAGGCACACCGACCGGCTGCCCGGACCCGACGAGAGCTGGGACGCGTTCCTGCTGCGCAACGCCCGCAGCCTGCGCCGCGCCATGCTCTCCGTGCGCGACGGCGCCCGCCTGATCGCCTCGACCGGACCCCGGGCCCCGAACCTCGCCAACTCGGTCGCCCAGGTCGCCCACCTGGAGGCGCAGGGGTTCAGCGGGCCGGACGCCGTCCTGGCGTTCATCGCCGTCTCCCGGTACACGATCGGGGCGACCCTGGAGGAGCAGACGACGCCCAGCGGGCAGCCGATCCTGGCCGACGCCGACGACGACACCGACGACGCCGATGACACCGGAGCCGTCGAGGGCGCCGACCGGCTCGCGCGGGCCGTCCAGGCCGTCGCCGAGCTGGGCCCCGAGCACGAGTTCGAGGCCGGGCTCACCGCCCTCGTACGCGGCCTGGCGCCGCGGGACGCCTGAGCCCAGGTCGCCAGGCGTCTGACGGCCGGCGCGGTCGCTCCGGCGCCGCGATCCGGACGCCGGGAACGCGGTCAGACCGTGAGCTCGTCCGTCCCGCGCGCCGGCTCGGGCTCCGCCGGCGGTTCGACGAGTGCCCGGGCGGGCTTGTCGGCGTCGTACCGGAGGCCCACCTGATCGCCGACGGCGTGCGCGGCGCCCCAGGTGATCTCGGTGAGCGTCTGCTCGCCCGCGAACGGGTGCCGCCAGCGGACCGTCGTCGCCGTGCGGGGCCGGCCGTTGTAGACCACCTTGCCCGCCGGCCGGACCTCGGTGACCGTACCCGTGGCGCGCTCGCCGGTCCGGGCCAGCCGCGCGCGGGCGGACTTCCGGACCCAGACGCGCAGCACCGGGATGCCCGCGCCCGCGAGCGCCAGGGCGACCAGCCCGAAGATGGTCTCGAGCCAGTACCCGTAGCTCGCGTCGAGGCGCGCTTCGCCCGGGTCGGCGGGGTCGTACAGGACCGTGACCGCCTGGCCGACGTCGTACCGGGGCGGGTTGGTGCCGGTGCGGTCGGTGAGCTCGTACTCCCGGCCACTCACGTCGTACGCCACGACCGCGTGGTACGTGTAGCGCGCGGAGCCGTTGTCGCTGCTGCTGTACTGCTCGTCGAGCCCGATGACGACGCCGTCGGCCGGGCGTGCATCGGCCAGGAAGCTCGCGGTGCGCACCGCGAGGAAGCCCGCGACCGTGCCGAACACCGCCGCCATGAGCAGCAGTCCGACGGCGACGAGGAGCAGGGCGCGAGATCTCATCCGGGCATCGAACCACGGGCCGTCGGCGCGTGCGAAGCAAAGTGCGAGGCGGCGTGCGAGGCCGGGCGCCCAGCTGTGTGACCGGCCGTGCGCCCGGCCGGCGTGCAGGGACCGGGGCTAGACGTCGAGCCGGCTGCGGACCAGCGCCACGACCTTGCCCACGTTGACCGCCCAGCCGACGCCGAAGACGCGCGGCCCGATCACGTGCTCGGCCTCGGGGTCCCAGAGCCGCTCCTTGGCGCGCTCGAGCGTGGGGAACCGGAAGTCGTACGGCACCACGGCCGCCACCTTGCCGTTCCACGTGCGCTCTTCCTCCGGGAGGCGCAGCTCCTTGACGACCGCGGCGACCGCCAGGCCGATGGTCACGAGGGTGACGAGCCGCTTCAGGCCGCCTCCGCGGTGCTTGTCCTGGCCGCTGCCCGACTTGCTGGAGCCCACGACGTCCTCCGGTCCTCGCGGCACCGCCCCTGATCGCGGTGCCTGTCGCCACCATCCTGGGCCACCGTGCGGGAGGTCGCGAACGCAGCCGGGACGGGTTTGGCGGGGTGTCAGAGGTGGATGGCATGCTCGGTGCCCATGGGCTTGATCACCGACTACTTCATCGCCGGCTCCGACACCGAGGCGGCGCGGTTCCTCGACGGCGGCGTCTACGGCGCCGGGCTCGACCAGGACGACCTGCAGGAGGCCAAGGGCATCGACCCCTTCGTCATGCTCGGCACCCTCGAGGCGGCACTGACCGAGCTGCCGTACGCCGAGATCTCCGGGGACCGGACGTCGCCGGTGGGTATGGGCGACAGCGGTGAGTCCGGCATCGTGCGGGTGCGCGGCACGCTCACCACCGCCCTCGCCGACCTGGCCCCGGGCCGCGTACCCGACGTCGCCGCGACCTGGGGCAGCACCGAGGAGTTCGGGCCGGACGCGGACAAGGAGGAGGTCGCGGAACTTCTGCGCGGCATGTCGGGGCTCGCGCGGCGCGCGGTGGTGCAGGGGCGGGAGATGTACTGCTGGTTCTCCGTGTGATCAGCGCAGCGTCGTCATCACCGCAGCGCGTCGAGCAGGCGGGCGCACCGCGGTGGGTCCTGCGTGAGGCCGTGCTCCAGGCCCCACAGCCGGTAGTCGGTGATCCGCCAGACCGCCCACGCCCGGGCCAGGCCGGCGTCGAGCCCGGCGGCGTCGACCAGCACGTCGAACCAGCGCGGGATCTCCCGGTCGGACATCTCGTCGACCCGGTGCCAGAGCACGTTCACCGCCGTCCGCTCCGCGTCGCCGCGCCGCAGCACCGGGTCGACGACGCACCACCGGCCGTCGCCGTCCCGCAGCACCTGGTCGAAGTGCAGGTCGGCGTTCACGGCGACCGGGTCCCGGTCACCGGCGAGGATCACGGCCGCGGCGTCCGCCGCGCGGTCGAGGACTCCCCCGTCGAACGGCCGGCCCAGGCGGTCCCATACGGGTCGCTGCAGCGGGGTCAGCGTCGCGACGTCGTCCGTCGTGTGCCCGACGCCGGCCGCGACGTCGTCGCCCGCCGGGACAGCGAGGCGGCGCGCGATCCGGCCGATCTCGGGGATCGCGACGGCAAGGGGCTCACCGGTGAGGGCGCGGTCCGGGTCGAGCCGGTCCAGCAGGAGCGCACCGGCCGCGGGGTCGGCGTCGAGCTCCGCCACGACGCCGTGGCCGCGCCAGAACTCCAGCGCCGTCGAGAGCGCCGCGACGTCGTCGGCCGGGGGCGCCAGGCGCAGCGCGGCGGGCCGTCCGGCGCGGCGGACGGGGACGACCAGGGCGTTCGACCCGTGCCGGGGCGACCCGTCGACCGTGAGGCACCAACGCGCGCACCAGGAGTCCACGAGGCGCGGGAGGTCGGTCAGCCACCGCTGCTCCGCCGTCGTGGCGGTCCACCAGCGCGGCATCGCGAGGAACGACGCGGGGACCTCGATCGCGCTCAGGAGTCCTCCGCCACGGTGTCCTCTGCCTCGGTATCCTCTGCCTCCGCGAGCAGCGCGTGCCGGTTGGTCCGGACGAACGCCTTGAGCGCGGCGGGCACCAGGTCGAGGCCGGCCAGCGCGGCGTCGTCGCGCAGGTCCACACGCTCCACCTCGTAGGTGCCCCGGGTCGGTTCCTCGAACTCCGGGCCGGACCGCAGCGCCAGGTCCAGCGACGCCAGGCGCGCCAGGAAGTAGTGGTGCACCGCGACGCCCGCGTCCTTGGGCTGGGAGGTCAGGAACACCTGCCGGACGACGTCCGCCGTGGCGCCCAGCTCCTCCAGCAGCTCGCGGTGCAGGCCGGCCTCGACCGAGGCGTCCTCCGGCTCGACGCGGCCGCCGGGCGTCACCCAGTACGGCGCGCGGCCGCGGACGGTGCGCTTGATGAGCACCAGCCGGCCCGCGTCGTCGAGCAGGACCGCGCGCGCCGACCGGCTCACGACCGCCGGCGGGATGGTCCGGGTCGCGTGGATCTCGTCCACCACGGGCGCCTGGCGCAGGTATCCCTCGAACAGCGGGCCGCCGGCGGCGTCGAGGGTGGCCCGCGCGACGTCGACCATGGCCTGGTCGTCGTGCCGCGCCGCCACCCAGCGGGCCGCGTAACCGAGGTCCCAGGTGCGCAGCTCGCGCAGCAGCCACTTTCCGCCGCCGTCCCACCGCCCGGCCGCCGCCAGGGCGAGGTGCCCCACCCGCTCCCAGAGCACGGAGCGCACCACGTCGGCCTCGCCGCCGTCGCGCGCGTAGGCGAGGTCGTCCAGCAGGTCGGTCACGACGTACCGGGCGTCCTCCAGCGCGGCGTCGGACGCCGGACCGGGCCCGGCGTCGAGCAGCGCGGCGCACTCGGCCTGCAGGTCGTCGACGGCGCCGGCGGGCCCGGCCACGAGCACGCCCGTGGCGATCATCCGCGCCAGCGTGGGCTTGCGCCGCGCCGTCTCCGTGGTGATGAACCAGCGGTGCCCGGCCTCGGTGTTCACGAACAGCTCGACGGGCCAGCCGCGCCAGCGCAGCGCGTCCCGGTGCCCGACGGCGTCGTCCGGCAGGCACACGACGATGTCGAGGTCCGAACCCGCGGTCCGGGAACCCGGGTCGAGGACGCTGCCGGCGAGCAGCGCCCACCGGGCCTCGGGGTAACGGTCGGCCACCAGGGCAGCAGCGTCAGCTCGCGGGTCCACGCCCGTCATCCTTGCGCACGGCGCGCGGCCGGAACACCCGTTTTCGTGAAGTAGGACGGCGGTACGCCAGGAGCGATCAGGCGCCCACGGACTGACCGGTCTCGATCGCGGGGTAGAACTCCACCAGCCAGTCCCAGAGCACGTCCGCCACCTGCGTGGCGTCCCGCCCGGTGGTCTCGATGACCAGGTCGGGGTCCGGCGACTGCGGCGGCTGGCGGTTGTGGAACAGCGAGAGCCCCACCGGGTGCTCGTGGCGGCGCTGCCGGTCCTCGAGGTCGCCGTCGGCCGTCCGGAGCTCGACGATCGCCACGGCCGCCGCGCCGTCCCGGGCCAGCTCGGCGAGCCGCGACTCGAGGTCCCGGTTGGCCTCCGGCTCGAACGCCTGCCCGTCCACGATCACGCCCTGGCCGGCGCGCAGCATCGCCACGACGGCGACGTTCATCGCGCCGAGCATCCGCATGCCGTCCGCGCCCGTGCGGATGCGGCGCACGCCCTCCCGGCCGCCGGCCCCGACGCCATCGGGCTCGACGTCCGCGAGCTCGACGGACTCGTAGCGAAAGCCCAGGTCGGAGTGTCGCGCACCCGGCAGCCCGCCGCCCCAGTGGTCGGGGATCATGCGGAACAGCTCGTCGACGCCGAACCGCAGCAGGGGCCGCTCCGCGCGGTCCTGGATCGCCGTCGTCAGGGTCGACTTGCCCGCGGCCGAGGGTCCGTTGATGACGACGCACAGGGGCGGCACGGTCTGGCCCATGTCAGCCCACCACCGTCCGACGCCGGACGCGGGTCAGGATGCTCCTGGTCGCGAGCTTGTGGAAGCCCGAGTCGATCACGAGCAGCCGGTACACCGCCCCGAGCACCCCGGGGAAGGTCGCGTCGGTGTGTGCCTCGAGCCGCGTGCCGCCGTCGTCGGGCAGCAGGGCGAACGTGAGCGTGTAGACCGAGAACCGGTGGACGCCGTCGAGCACGAGCCGGGCCGGCGGGTCCGCCGCCATGACGCGGAAGCCGGGCACCACCGAGCCCGCCGTCAGCGGGCGCGGGCCCAGGTGCCGCTGGTCGCGGCAGCCGATCAGGCGGACGTAGAAGGCCGGGCGCCCGAGCACCTCGACCTGGTCCAGGACGGCCTGCCAGACCGCGTCGGGTGGGGCGTCGATCAGCATCGAGCGCACGTCGCGGTACCGCCGGGGTCCGACCATGCCCGGACCCTACCCGTCCCCGTATCCGTCTCCGTACCCGTTTCCGGAGCCCGCACGCACCCGTGCCCGGAGCCCGGTCCGCACCCGGAGAACGGCCCCGCCACCTCACCCGGCATCCGGGACCAAAGTCCCTGACGCACTACCCCGGGCGGACGGAAACTGCCTGGTAGGCGACTGGATCGTCCACGGAGGTACGCCATGTCCGCCATGCAGCAGAACAGCAGTGGGCAGCACAACAGCAGAGGGCGGCGCCTCGACAGAAGGCACGGCACCGGCAGCAGGCAGCACATCGGCCGAGGACTGGCCGCCGCCGTCGGCGCCCTCGCGGTTCTGGTCGCGGGCCTCGCCCTCCCGGCCGCCGCCGAGCCGGAGACGCCGGTGCTCTACACCTCGGGCTCGACGGCGACGCGGGCCAACGGCCTGGGGTTCGACACCTGCACCGCGCCCTCGCTCGCGGCGCTGAACGCCTGGCGGGGCACATCGCCGTACGACGTGGTGAACATCTACTTCGGCGGCATCAACCGTGGCTGCGCCCAGCCGAACCTCACCCCGACCTGGGTGCGCGGGGCCGTCGCGGCAGGCTGGAAGCTGCTGCCCACCTATTTCGGGTACCAGCCGAGCTGCATGTTCGGCAGCAAGCCGAACCGCTACACCTCCGACAACGCCACCGCCCGCGGCGGCTCGGACGGCGCCGACGCCGTGGCGCAGGCCAAGGCCCTCGGCCTGCGGTCCGGGAGCGGCCTCTACGCGGACGTCGAGCACTACGACCGGACCGACGCGTCCTGCAGGACGGCGGTGCGCAAGTACGTCGCGGCGTGGACCAAGGCCCTGCACCGCTCGGGGTACCTGGCCGGCGTCTACGTGCACCAGGACTCGGGGCTGCGGGACCTCTCCGACTCCTACGACTCGAGCACCTACGCCCGGCCCGACGCCGTCTGGATGGCCCGCTGGGACGGCAACAGCTCGCTCACGGGCTGGCCGACCGCGCCGGACTCGCAGTGGTCGTACTACCAGCGCGCGAAGCAGTACGAGGGCGACCACAACGAGACCTGGGGCGGGGTGACGATCAACATCGACTCCGACAACGTCCGGGCGCCGGTCGCCACGGTCGCTCGGAACTACTCCGTCACCAGCTCGACGTCGCTGAACGCACGCAGCGGGCCGGCGGCGTCCTACCCCGTCGTGACCACCTACGCGCCGGGCGCGACGCTGTCCGTGGTGTGCCAGGGCTCCGGGCAGCAGGTCGGCTCGACCGCGGTGTGGGACCGGCTGACCAACGGCGCCTGGGTGAGCGACCGCTTCGTCTCGACCCCGTCGAGCACCGGGTTCACGTCGGTGCTGCCGCGGTGCGCCTACCCCGGTCAGGTGACCGTGGGCATGCTCACCGCGCGCACCGGTCCCGGCACCTCCTACCCGGCCGCGGGCAGCCCGCTGCCCCGGGGGGCCCTGGCATACGTGACGTGCCAGAAGGTAGGAACCCTGATCCGGACGAGCAGGGTGTGGAACCAGCTCCGCAACGGGACCTGGGTCAGCGACTACTACGTGTCGAACCGGTCGAGCACGACCTGGAGCGCCCCGGTGCCCCGCTGCCCGTGACCTGCTGCCCGTGACCCGCTGCCCGTGACCTGCTGCCCGTGACCTGCTGCCCGTGACCTGCCGGTCGCCTACTGCGAGTTGCCGCCGAACCCGATCTCGTTGCCCTCGGGGTCGCGGTAGATCATCTTGCGCACGCCGCCCTCGAAGGTCTCGTGGTCGTCCGGCTCGAGGCCACGACCAGCGATCTGACCGACCCTGAGGTCGAGGTCGTCCACGAACACCGTGTGCGTCGCGAGTCCCGCGCGCTCGGGGCGCTGTTCCACGACGATCCAGCGGTGCGGGGCGATCTCCCACAACGCCTCGGTCGGCGTCGCCTTGAAGGAGGGCGGGCTGCCCAGCAGCGTCTCCCACCAGGGGTAGGCGGTCGCGTAGTCGCGGACGCACGCGACCGCGAAGAGCTCGGGTCCGTCGGAGAGAAATTCGCTCATGGCAGGACGGACGCCGCACCGGGGCCGAACTCATCGGTGGCGGCTCGGCTCGGCGTGGTTCGGCTCGGCTCGGCGTGGTTCGGCTCGACTCGGCCTGGCTCAGCGTGGCTCGGGACCGTCAGGCCGGGCGGAGGTTCGCGAACAGGTCGTTGAACGCCTCGGTCATGGACGGGTGCGTGTAGATCTCGTCGCGCATCTCGCTCGCGGTGACGCCGTGCCGCATGGCGAGCGCGACCGTGTTGATCGTCTCGTGGGCGTCGTGGCTGAGCATCGTGACCCCGAGGATCTCGTCGGTCTCGGCGTCGACGACGGCCTTCATGACGCCGCGCGGGTCGTGCACGATCCGCGCCCGGGGCACGGTCGCCATGTCCGCGACCTTGCGCGTCGCGACCTTGAGCGGCCGCCCCGTCGCGCGGGCCTCCGCCTCGGTGAGGCCGACCCGCGCCAGGGGCGGGGTCATGAAGAGCGCCGAGGCGACGGCCCGGCGGTCCGTGGTGGTGCGGCGGCCCTCGCCCGTCAGGTGGTCGAGCACGACGCGGTAGTCGTCGAGCGAGACGTAGGTGTACTGCGGCCCGCCGTTGACGTCGCCGATCGCGTAGACGTGCGGCTGGGTGGTCCGCAGGTGCTCGTCGACGACGACGGCGCCGCGCTCGTCGGTCTTGATCCCGGCGGCGCCGAGGCCGAGGCCGGCGGTGTGCGGGCGACGGCCCAGCGCGGCGAGGACCGTGTCGCCCCGCGCCGTCTGCGGGTCGCCGGCCCGGTCCGTCCAGGTGACGACCGCGGCGCCGTCGACGTCCTCGATACCGGTCACGGTGGCGCCGGTCCGGATCGTGACGCCGGCGGTCGTGAGGATCTCGGTGGCGGTGGCCACGACGTCGTCGTCCTCGGCGCGCAGGATGCGCGGCCCGCGGGCCAGGAGGGTGACGCGCGCGCCGAAGGCGGCGTGCATGGCGGCGAACTCGACGGCGACGTAGCCGCCCCCGAGGACGACGAGCTCGTCGGGCCGTTCGGTGCGGGCGAGCAGCTGGGTGCTGGTGACCACGCGCGCGCTCTCGCGCAGACCCGGTACCGGCGGGAGCTCGGGGTCGGCGCCGGTGTTGACGACGACGGTCCGCGCGGTGACCCGCAGGGTGTCGTCGCCGGCCGTGACGACCAGGGTGTGGGGGTCGGCGAACGTCGCGGTGCCGGTGATCACCGTGACGGTGTCCAGCGTGTCGAGCATCGCGAAGTTCTTGCCGCGCAGCAGCGTGGTGAGGGCGCCGGTGCGCTCCGCGGCGCGGCGGTATCGGTCCGGCCCGGGGAGGCCGTCCGCGCCACTCTCGGCGTCGTGCACGAGGGCCTTGGTGGGCACGCAGCCGATGTTGATGCACGTACCGCCGTACATCCGGTCGGACTGCTCGATCATCGCGACGCGGGCGCCGCGGCGCGCCATGGTGGCCGCGAGGGTCTTGCCGCCCTTGCCGAAGCCGACGACCGCGAGGTCGACGGCGAGGTCGCGATCACGGTCGACGGGCAGGCTGGTCGTCGGCTCGTCAGCGAGGTCGGTCATGCGTCGATCCTGCCGGGTGGCGCCGGCCCTCACCAGCGCGCGATGGGTGAACCGGCCGGATGCGACGATGGGGCCCGTGGAGCTCATGATCGACCCCCTGGTCGCGACGTTCGTGATCCTGGCGCTGGCCGTGCTCGGTTTCGCGACCAACCGGGTGCCGCTCGTGATCGTGGCCCTGTTCGTCCCGGTCGCGTTGTGGGCCACGGGCGTCCTCCCGCTGGGCGAGGCGTTGGCCGGGTTCAGCGATCCGATCGTCCTGTTCATCGCCACGCTGTTCGTGCTCAGCGCGGCCCTGGAGACCACCGGGATCACGGCCTGGATCGGGGCACAGCTCGAGAAGTGCTCGTCGTTCGGCCGCACCGGGCTGTTGGCGACGATGGTCGGCGGCACCGCGCTCCTCGCGGCGGTCATCAGCATCAACGGGGCGGTCGCGGCGCTCCTGCCCGTCGCCGTCGTCGCCGCCGCGCGGGCCGGCATCGTGCCCTCGCGGATGCTGATCCCCCTGGCGTTCGCCGCCAGCGCGGGGTCTTTGCTGACGCTCACCGGCACCCCGGTGAACGTCATCGTCTCCGAGGTCGCCGCGGAAGCCGGCGGCCGGGAGTTCGGCTACTTCGAGTTCGCGCTGGTGGGCCTGCCGCTCGTCCTGGTCACGATGGTCCTCGTCGTGACCGTCGGCCAGCGTCTCCTGCCGGAGCGTGTCCCGGAGCGCCTGGCCGACGTCGCCGCCGACCCGCGCGAACGCGTGCGCTCGTGGCAGGAGAGCTACGCCGAGGAGCTCGACGCGACCAACCTCTTCACCGGCACCACCGGCGTCGTCGAGGTGCTCATCGCGCCGCGCTCGACCCTGATCGGACGTCGCGTCAGCCCCGGGATGACCACGCGGGACGAGAACCTCGTCGTGGTCGCGCTGCGCCGCGGCAGCGACTCGCCGGGCGGTTCCGACGCCTCCGCCTCGTCCGGGGCTCTGCCCTTGCAGGCCGGCGACTCCGTGCTGGTCCGCGGACCGTGGGAGGCGCTGCACCGCTACACCCGGTCACCGGACGTCATCGCTGTCGAGGCGTCGCAGAGCCTGCAGCGGAGCGTGCCGCTCGGCGTCGGCTGGAAGCGGTGCCTCGGCGTGCTGGTCGCGACGATCGGGCTCCTGGCCACCGGCGCCGTCCCGCCGGTGATCGTCGGGCTGCTGGCCGCGGCGGCCCTCGTGCTGCTGCGCGTGATCACCGTTCCCCAGGGCCTGCGCGCGATCTCCTGGGACACGGTGATCCTCATCGGCGCGCTCATCCCGCTGTCGGCGGCGTTCGTCTCGTCGGGCGCGGCCGAGGAGATCGCCGGGCTCGTGATGCGCCTGACCGGGAGCGGCTCCCCCTACCTCGCGCTCCTGGCGGTGTGCGCGCTGACGCTCGTGCTCGGACAGTTCATCTCGAACGTCGCCACCGTGCTCGTCATGGCACCGGTCGCGGTGTCCTTCGCCCAGACGCTCGGCGTGAGCGTGCAGCCGTTCATGATGGCCCTCGCGGTGGTCGGGGCGGCCGCGTTCCTCACCCCGATCGCGACGCCCGTCAACCTGATGGTGCTGCAGCCCGGGGGCTACCGGTTCGGGGACTTCTGGCGGCTGGGGCTGCCGCTGGCGCTCGTGTTCCTCGCGGCGGCGGTGCTGTACGTGCCGCTGATCTGGCCGTTCTGACCGGGCTGAACCCGAACCGGCGCGCTACTGCAGCCGGCCCTCGCCCTCCGGCGAGTACCGCCAGGCCCACTTCTGGTCGTCGGACTCCGCCAGCGGCAGGTGCAGCGTGCGCAGCGCCGGCGAGTGGACGTTGCCCATCATGCCGCCCAGGCAGTACCGGCCGCCGTCGACCGGGTCACCAACCGCCGTCCAGTAGTGCCAGCCCGATGCCGCCTGCTCCAGCGTCACCGGCTCGCGGCAGAACACGCAGAACTTCTTCGTTCCCACCGCGGGCATCGGGGCGTAGAGACCCGACAGCGGGTTTCCGGCGTTCATGAACAGTAATCATCCCCGACGATCGACCGCAGGCGCACATCACCGGCGCACTGCGCGACGTCCGTTATCGAACCGGGACACGGACGGGGCCGACGCCGTCGGGGTACACGAGAAACGGCGACCGACGCCGCACCACGTCGTAGGACGAAAGTGCAGGTCAGCCGCCGCTTCCAGGATCGTCTCAGGACGAACCGGTCAGACGATCAGAAGTTGATCATGTGCCCGGCGATGCCGTGGATCGACTCCTGCAGCGCCTCCGACAGCGTCGGGTGGGTGTGCACGTTGCGCGCCATCTCGTCGGCCGTGAGGTCCCACTTCTGCGCGAGCGTCAGCTCGGGCAGCAGCTCCGACACGTCCGGGCCGATCATGTGGGCGCCGAGGATCTCGTTGTACTTGGCGTCGGCGACCAGCTTGACGAAGCCGGTCGGGTCGCCCAGGCCGTGCGCCTTGCCGTTGGCCATGAACGGGAACGAGGCGACCTTCACGTCGTAGCCCTCGTCCTTGGCCTGCTGCTCGGTGAGGCCGAACGACGCGATCTGCGGGGAGCAGAAGGTCGCGCGCGGCATGTTGCGGTAGTCGCCCAGGGTCTGGGTCTCGGCCCCGGCGATGGTCTCGGCGGCGACGACGCCCTGCGCCTCGGCCACGTGCGCCAGCATGAGCTTGGCGGTGACGTCACCGATGGCGTAGATGTGCGGCACGTTGGTGCGCATGTAGTCGTCGATGCCGATGGCGCCGCGGTCGGTGAGCTGCACGCCGGCGCTCTCCAGGCCGATGCCCTTGACGTTCGGCGCGAAGCCGACGGCCATGAGGACCTTGTCCACCACGAGCTCGCCCGGCTTGTCGTCCTTGACGCCCTTGTAGGAGACGGTGACGGACGAGCCGTCGTCCTTCACGGTCTGCACGGCCGTCGAGGTCAGGACCTTGATGCCGATCTTCTTGTACTGCTTGGCGATCTCCTTGGAGACGTCCGCGTCCTCGTTCGGCAGCGCACGGTCGAGGAACTCGACGATCGTGACGTCCACGCCGTAGTTCTTCAGGACGTAGGCGAACTCCATGCCGATGGCGCCGGCGCCGACGATGGCGATCGACTTCGGCAGGTCGCGCGTGAGGATCTGCTTCTCGTACGTGACCACGTTCTCGGACAGCTCGACGCCGGGCAGCAGGCGCACCTCGGAGCCGGTCGCGATGATCGCGTTGTCGAAGGTCACGGTCTCGGTGCCGCCCTTGTTGAGGGCCACCTCGATGGTGTTCGCGTCGCGGAAGGTGCCGCGGCCGTCGAGCTCGGTGATCTTGTTCTTCTTCATGAGGAAGTGCACGCCCTTGACGCGGCCGTCCGCGACCGTGCGCGAACGGTCCCAGGCCTTCCCGAAGTCGAACGTGACGTCCCCGGACATGCCGAAGAAGTCCTTCTGGTGGGTGAAGATGTGGGCCAGCTCGGCGTTGCGGAGCAGAGCCTTGGAGGGGATGCAGCCCACGTTGAGGCAGACACCACCCCAGTACTTCTCCTCGATGATCGCAACGGACTTGCCGAGCTGGGCAGCGCGGATAGCGGCGACGTAGCCGCCGGGGCCCGCACCGAGGAGTACGACGTCGTAGTGGGAAGCCATGGGTCAAGGGTATTGGTGCGCGCGAATCGTGGTGACGTGACTTCTGTCTCGTTGGGCGGACGTGCCGCCCGACGTGCCAGGAGTTGCCCAGGACTTGCCCAGAACGTGCGTCAGCGCACGCTGTCGACACCCTTGTTCGCGAGGGCGTCGGCCCGCTCGTTGCCCGGGTCGCCGGCGTGGCCCTTCACCCAGACCCAGCTCACCTCGTGCTTGCCGACCTCCGCGTCGAGCGCCTGCCACAGGTCGACGTTCTTGACGGGCTGCTTGCTCGCGGTCTTCCAGCCGTTGCGCTTCCAGCCGTGGATCCAGGTCTTCATCCCGTTCATCACGTACGTCGAGTCGACGTGCAGCGTGACGACGGTCGGGCCCTTGAGCGCCTTCAGCGCCTCGACGACGGCGGTCAGCTCCATGCGGTTGTTCGTGGTGACCGGGTCCCCGCCGAACAGCTCCTTCTCGTGCGTCCCGGAACGCAGCAGCGCGCCCCATCCGCCAAGGCCAGGGTTGCCCTTGCAGGCTCCGTCGGTCCAGATCTCCGCCGTCGGGCGCGTCGTGCTCGTGCTGCTCGTGCTGGTCACGGGGCTCACCCTAACCGCCCGCCCGGGGTGCGCACCCGGCTGTGCGCTCGGCTGTCCGGGCCGAGTGTCAGTGGTCCGGCATAGCGTGTGAGTCGGCCCCGGTACGACGACGCATCAGGAGGACGGATGAAGTTCGGATTCATCAGCAGCTTCGGCACCATCGACCAGCACGTGGCGCTGGCGCGCGAGACCGAGGAGCACGGCTGGGACGGATTCTTCACCTGGGACGCCATCAGCCTGGGCGGTGAGTGGGCCATGCCGGTCTACGACCCGTTCGCCGTGCTGGCGGCCGCGGCGGCCGTGACCGAACGCATCACGCTGGGCGCGATGGTGTTCGCCGTGCCCCGGCACCGGCCGTGGGAGTTCGCACAGCGGGCGCTCACCGTGGACCGGCTCTCGGGCGGTCGCCTGGTGCTGCCCGTCGGCGTCGGCGTCACCGACGACCGGGGCTTCACGTCCGTCCCGGGCCAGGCCACGGGCCTGAAGGAGCGGGCTGAGCTGCTGGACGAGACCCTGGCCTGGTTGGAGCGGTCCTGGTCCGGCGAGGAGTTCGAGGCCACGGACGGGCAGATCCGCACGGGTCCGTTCCGCTTCCCCGAGACTCCCGTGAACGGCCGCATCCCGGTGTGGCCGGTCGGTGTGTGGGACGCCGAGCGTCCGCCCACCAGGAACCTGCTGCGCGCCCTGCGCTGGGACGGGATCGTCCCGCAGCTGCGCGGCACGGCGGACGACCTGACGACGAACGACATCGCCGCGCTGGTCGACTGGCTCACGACGCACCGGCCGGACGGGACGGAGGACCAGCCGTTCGAGGTGATCCTGCAGGGCAAGCTGTCCAGCGATCCAGGCCAGGCGGCCGAGCAGGCCCGCGCCATGGCCGACGCCGGCGTCACGTGGTGGATCGAGTCCTGGTGGGACCCGTCGAAGGACTCGCCGGAGTCGCTGCTGGAGAAGGTGCGCCAGGGACCGCCGGCTCTGTAGACGGGCGGGCTCTCCTGCTGCGGGCCGGGGGCCGGTAACATCTCGGCCAACTTGCGCCAGCATGCGCGCATTGCGGCAGATTGCGCGCATTGCGGGAGATTGCGCCGACGGAGAGACGACGTGACGGACGAGCGCCGAACCACCCCGCGCGCCGACATCCAGGCGTTGCGGGCCGCGGCCGTGCTGGCGGTCGTGCTGTACCACCTCTGGCCCCATCGGCTCACCGGCGGCTACGTGGGCGTCGACGTCTTCTTCGTGATCTCGGGCTTCCTGATCACGTCGCACATCGCGCGGGACGTCGACGCCGGGCGGTTCTCGGTCAGCCGGTTCTGGTCGCGCCGGATCCTGCGCCTCCTGCCGGCCTCGCTGCTGGTGCTCGGCGTCACGGCGCTCGGTGTCTGGGCGCTGGCACCGGTCCAGCACTGGGGGCAGTGGTTCCGCGAGATCGCCGCCTCGGCGCTGTACGCGCAGAACTGGGTGCTGGCCGCCGACGCCGTCGACTACCTGGCGGCCGGCGACGTGCCCTCCCCCGTGCGCCATTACTGGTCGCTCGCGGTGGAGGAGCAGCTGTACCTGCTCTGGCCGTTGCTGATCGTCCTGGTGCTGGCGCTCGACCGCCGGCTCCGCGGCTCCCGGCACGCGACCGGGTGGCGAGCCACCGCCGTCGGAGTGCTGGTCCTGGTCGTCGTCGCTTCCCTCGTCGCCTCGGTCGTCTGGACCGGGGCCGACCCCGCCTACGCTTACTTCATCACCCCGACCCGCGCCTGGGAGTTCAGCGCCGGGGCGCTGCTCGCGCTCGCGCCGTCCATGACGCCGTCGGCGGCCCGGAGCGCCACGGCCCGGGCCGTCGCAGCATGGTCGGGCCTCGCCATGATCGTGTTCTCGGCCACCCTCTTCACGGGGACGACGCCGTTCCCCGGGGCCTGGGCGGCCGTGCCCGTGCTCGGCACCGTGCTGGTCCTCGGGGCGCGGGCGTCGGACCGGTTCACCGGCCGGCTCGCGGGGCTGCCCCCGGTGCGGTTCCTGGGCGACGTGTCGTACGCCGTCTACCTGTGGCACTGGCCCTTGATCGTGCTGGTCCCGTACGTCACCGGGCACGACCTGCGCACCGGCGACAAGTTCGCGGTACTGGCGGCCACCCTCGTCCTGGCGTGGGCCACGCGGCGCTGGGTCGAGGAGCCCGTGCGGCGGCGCCGGAGCCGGGTGCGGCCCTGGCCCGCCATCGTCAGCGCGGCGCTGATCGGCGCCGTCGTCGCGGGCATCTCGCTCACCGCGACGTACACGGCCCGGGAGCACGTCCGGAACGAGCTCTATGCGGCGACCGCCGCGGCGGCGACCGGCGCCGCGTGCTTCGGGGCGGCGGCCCGGCCCCCGCAGGGCGCGCCCTGCGCTAACCCGGACCTGGCCGGTACCGCGGTGCCGGCCCCGGATTCCGTCGCCGAGGACCTGCCGGCGCCGTTCGCGGAGTCGGCGACGGACAGGTGCGCGAGCACGGGCCGCGAGACCACGGAACCCGTCGTGTGCGAGCGCGGCGACCGCACGAGCGGCGTCCGGATCGCGCTCGTCGGCGACTCGCACGCCGCGCACTACGCGAGCGCCCTCGTGGGCGCGGCGGACGCCGAGGGCTGGTCGCTGGACATCTACGCCAAGGCGGGCTGCCCGTTCTCCGACGCGGTGCGCGTGCAGGACGACGTGCTGACCGCCGCGTGCGTCGAGTGGGTCGACCGGACGGAGCAGGTGCTGCTCGACGGCGGCTACGACCTCGTGGTCACCTCCCAGATGAGCGGCGTCGGCTGGGTGCCGCCCCGCCCAGCGACGTCGGCCGGGACGTCCCAGGCCTGGGCGGAGGACCGCCTGGCCGCCCTGTGGCAGCGGCTCGCCACCGAGAAGCTCCCCGTCGCGGCGATCGCCGACGTGCCCAGGCCACGCCCGGACGTGGTCGAGTGCCTGACGGCGCCCGACGTCGACCTCACCACCGGATGCCGCACCCCGCGCGGCGACGCGACGCGCGCGTTCGACCCGCAGCGGGGCGCCGTGGACCGGCTGGACCGGCCCGACGTCGTCCTCGTCGACCTCACCGACGTCTACTGCGACGCCCGCGAGTGCCTCCCGGTGATCGGCGGCGTCACGGTGTACCGGGACGCCGACCACCTGTCGGACACCTTCGCCGGCACCCTCGCGCCCTACGTCGCGAACGCACTCGCGCCCCTGCTGCGGGCAGGAAGCTGACCACAGCAGGGGCGCGAGAGTGATACCGGCACGAACGTCCAGCCGGCACGAACGTCAGACCGGGCGGGCCGCCTCGATCTCGACGGCCGGCAGGTGCCGGGCCGGCAGGGTCTTCGGGCGCCACGAGGCCCGGGTCGCCTCGAACTCGGTGATCTTGTCGGCTTCCTGGAGGGTCAGCCCGATGTCGTCGAGCCCCTCAATGAGCCGCCACCGGGTGTAGTCGTCGATCTGGAACGGCACCGTGACGTCGTCGGCCGTGGCGGTCTTGGCCCCCAGGTCGACGGTCACCTCGGTGCCCGGCTTGGTCTCCAGGATCTTCCACAGGATCTCGATGTCCTCGGGCGAGACGATGCCCGCGACGAGGCCCTGCTTGCCCGAGTTGCCGCGGAAGATGTCGGCGAACCGCGAGGACAGCACGACGCGGAAGCCGTAGTCCTTGAGCGCCCAGACGGCGTGCTCGCGCGACGAGCCCGTACCGAAGTCCGGCCCGGCGACGAGCACGGACCCCGCGGAGTACGCCTCCTGGTTCAGGACGAACGACGGGTCGCCCCGCCACGCCGCGAACAGCGCGTCCTCGAACCCGGTGCGCGTGACCCGCTTGAGGTACACGGCGGGGATGATCTGGTCGGTGTCGACGTTGCTGCGCCGCAGCGGGACGCCGACGCCGGTGTGCGTGGTGAACTTCTCCATGGTCAGCGGTCCTCTCAGCGCAGCGCGGGATGGCCGGCGACGGGGATGGGCAGGTCGACGACGACGGAGTCACCCAGCGGCGAGGCACCCACGCCGTCGAGCGGCGTGCCGTCGAACGTGGTGATGTCGATGTCGAACGGCAGGTCCAGGTCGCCGACGCTGGATAGCGTGCCCCGGATCGCCGTTGCGGCGGCGACGAGCGGCGACACCAGGTGGGTACGACCGCCCTTGCCCTGCCGACCCTCGAAGTTGCGGTTCGACGTCGAGGCTGACCGCTCCCCCGGCGCGAGCTGGTCCGGGTTCATGCCCAGGCACATCGAGCAGCCGGCGTTGCGCCACTCGGCGCCGAACTCCTTGAAGATCACGTCCAGGCCCTCGGCCTCGGCCTGCAGCCGGACGCGGGCCGACGACGGGACCACGAGGACCCGGACGTCCGCGGCCTTCTCCTTGCCCTTGACGACCTTGGCCACGGACCGCAGGTCCTCGATGCGCCCGTTGGTGCAGGACCCGATGAACACGGTGTCGACCTTGATGTCACGCAGCGGCGTGCCGGCGGTCAGGCCCATGTACTCCAGGGCCTTCGCCGCGGTCTCGCGCTCCCCCTCGTCGGCGATGTCCGCCGGGACGGGAACGGTGGCCGACAGGGGCAGGCCCTGGCCCGGGTTGGTGCCCCAGGTGACGAACGGCTCCAGGTCGGCCGCCTCGAGCACGACCTCCTCGTCGAACTGCGCGTCGTCGTCGGACCGCAGGGTCTTCCAGTACTCCACGGCCTCGTCCCAGTCGGCGCCCTCCGGCGCGTGCGGGCGACCCTTGAGGTACTCGAACGTGGTCTCGTCCGGCGCGATCATGCCGGCGCGGGCGCCGGCCTCGATCGACATGTTGCAGACGGTCATGCGCGCTTCCATGGACAGCGCCCGGATGGCCTCGCCGCGGTACTCGAGCACGTAGCCCTGCCCGCCGCCGGTGCCGATCTTGGCGATGATCGCCAGGATGATGTCCTTGGACGTCGCGCCCGCGGGCAGCGCGCCGTTGACCGTGATCGCCATGGTCTTGAACGGCGCGAGCGGCAGCGTCTGGGTGGCGAGCACGTGCTCCACCTCGGACGTGCCGATGCCGAACGCGAGCGCGCCGAACGCGCCGTGCGTGGACGTGTGCGAGTCGCCGCACACGACGGTGAGGCCCGGCATCGTCAGCCCGAGCTGGGGTCCCACCTGGTGGACGATGCCCTGGTCCGCGTCGCCGAGGCTGTGCAGCCGGACGCCGAACTCCTTGGCGTTGGAGCGCAGGGTCTCGATCTGCGTGCGGCTCGTCGCGTCGGCGATCGGCCGGTCGATGTCGAGCGTGGGGGTGTTGTGGTCCTCGGTCGCGATCGTGAGGTCGGGTCGCCGCACCTGCCGTCCGGCAAGGCGCAGACCCTCGAACGCCTGTGGGCTCGTGACCTCGTGGACCAGGTGCAGGTCGATGTAGAGAAGATCAGGCGAGCCGTCCTCGCCTCGACGCACCAGGTGCGCTTCCCAGACCTTCTCCGCCAGCGTGCCGGCCATTGCGGTTCGCCTCCCTGTCAAAACTACCTCTGTCAGAAACAACTGTGTGGAACAACTTGGGGAACAACTTGGGGAACAACTCGGAACAACTTTGGGCCTCGACTTGCAATCTCACGTTCCGAGACGGCAATATCGCGGTATGGACGATACTAGCGGAGTCGGCGTCTTGGACAAGGCGGCGTCCGTCCTCGGGGCACTCGAGGCCGGCCCGGCCACCCTGGCGCAGCTCGTCTCCTCCACCGGCCTGGCTCGCCCGACGGCGCACCGCCTGGCGGTGGCTCTGGAGCATCACCGCCTGGTGGCACGGGACATGCAGGGACGGTTCGTGCTGGGCCCGCGCCTCAACGAGCTGGCCACGGCCGCCGGTGAGGACCGCCTCCTGGCGGCAGCGAACCCGGTGCTCATCGCGCTGCGCGACCACACGGGCGAGAGCGCACAGCTCTACCGTCGGCAGGGCGACCACCGCGTGTGCGTCGCCGCGGCCGAGCGCCCGGTAGGCCTGCGCGACTCGATCCCCGTGGGCGCGACACTCAGCATGAGCGCGGGTTCCGCGGCCCATGTCCTGCTCGCCTGGGAGGAGCCGGACCGCCTCCACCGTGGCCTGCGGGACGCGACCTTCACGGCCACGATCCTCTCCGGTGTCCGACGCCGCGGGTGGGCCCAGTCCGTCTCGGAACGTGAGCTCGGTGTGGCATCCGTCTCGGCGCCGGTGCGCGGGCCATCGGGGCGCGTCGTCGCCGCCGTCAGCGTGTCCGGTCCGGTGGAGCGGCTGTCGCGGCAGCCCGGCCGGCTGCACTCGGCCGCCGTCGTCGCCGCGGCGAACAAGCTCACCGAGGTGCTGCACCGGTCGGGCGAGTAACGGGTCCGGCGAGTACGGGTCCGGCGAGTAACGGGTCCGGCGGGAGCCCGGCGACATCCCCGAGGGGTGTCGCCGGGCTCCCGCCGGAATGTTGCTGCCGCCGGCATCACGCGGCGGCAGGGCACACCCGGCGCACCCGACCGTGCACACCGACCGTGCGCACCGGGTGTGCGCCCGGTGAGCGGTCCGTGAGTGTTGGCCCGCCACGCCGAGCCAGGTCATTCCCCAGGTCGGGGTGGTGTCAGTAGTCTCGTCCGCGACGTGCGCACACCCGGTGCGTGCGCACCAACGTCGGAGGAATCTGATGCCGCCAAAGGTGAGACTCATCATCATCTGGGTCGTGGTGATCTTCCTGCTCTACTCGGTCATCAACGACCCCGAGCGATCCGCCGACGTCGTGCTCGCCCTCTGGGACGTCATCTGGGGTGCCATCGCGAACATCGGCACGTTCTTCGAGGAGCTCTTCACCGGGTCCATCGGCCGCTGACCACGTAGGGTCAGCGGGCGGGACTCGGCGACGTCGAGCACACCCGTCACCTGGAACTTCCCTGTCAGGACCAGTCCCGACGGGGCCGTTCCGGACAGGAACATTCCAGACAGGAACATTCCTGACAGGACCTATCCGAACGCACCGGGGAGACCCGCATGAGCGCAACAGCGGACTTCGTGATCCGCAATCGCGCCCTGCAGCGGTACATCCTCGCGGACGAGAAGATCGTGATCGCCACGCGCCGGCACTGGGCCCGGCTGTGGGAGCCGATCCTCACGACCACGGGCGCGTTCGCCCTGGGCCTGGCGATCCTGGTCGCGGTGGACCCGAACGTCCGCGACCAGCTCGCGTGGGTGTGGCTCCCGTTCCTGGTGCTCGGCGCGCGCCTGCTCTGGAAGTGGCTGGACTGGCGGGCCGAGTGGTTCGTCATGACCGACCGCAGGCTGATCCTGCTCACGGGGTTCCTGGTCCACCGGGTGGCGATGATGCCCTCCGAGAAGGTCACCGACCTCGGGTACGAGCGCACCCCGATGGGCCAGGTGCTCGGCTACGGCACCTTCGTCTTCGAGACCGCGGGCCAGGACCAGGCGCTCGACCGCATCACCTGGGTCCCGCGCCCCGACTCCCGGTACCGCCTCATCATCGCGACGCTCTTCCACCCCGACGCCGCCGACGCCGAGGCCGCCGCCCAGTCCGGCCCGGCCGGCCGGCCGCAGGTCGTCGCGCCGGCGGAGACCCCGCCGCCCGCCGCACCGCCGGCACTGATGCCGCGGATCGGACGACGCAGCAATCCCCCGACCCAGCGCATCGAGCTGCCGCTGCGCGAGCAGACGGGCTCAGGTGGTGTCGGTGCGGGTGGTGTCGGTGCGGGTGGAGTCGGCTCGGGGGGCGTTGGTTCGGGGGGCGCGGTCGGGGCAGGGCCTGTCGGCGGCTCGGCAGGCACCGGCGCGGAGAATGCCAGCAGGGACAGTGCCGGCGCGGACGGCGTCGGCTCCGGCGCGAGCTATGGCCGGGCTGGCTACGACAGGGCCGGGTACGACCGGGCCGGGTACGACGACGCGGCGCCCGGTGCGGTGGTCTCCGGCGGCGCAGCCAACACGGGTCAGGCTGGGACTGGTCCGGCTGGGACCGGCCAGGCTGGGACCGGTCGAGCAGGTGCAGGCATGGACGACGATCAGCCCGCCCGAGTCGGCTGGTCCCCGACCGGCAGCACCGCGGCGTCGTCGACGGGTGGCGGGAACCTGCCCGGCCGGATCAGCGGGGGCAAGGGCGGCGATCACGTCCCCGGCGGGCCGACGTCCGCGACCGACGGGTCCGACGCGCTGCCGAGCCCGTTCATCGAGGGCGGCAAGGACCCGAAGATCCGCTGACGTTCCGCCTCTGCGAGTAGCTTCTGCAAGTAGCTTCTGCGAGCAGTCGCACCGCACGGAAGCACCCGCACGCCCGCCTGCCTCCTGCGCGAGACACGCAAGCGACCCGCGAGGCGAACGTAGGTTCGGTCGCCGCAAGAGCGCTCAGAGAGCGAGCAACCCTACGTTCGCCTGCGGTTCGACTGCGGTTCGACTGCGGGCGCGGTTGCGGCTGCGGCTCGGCTGCGGGCGCGCGGCGCGGTCGGGAGCGCCGCTGGGCTCGGTGCGCAGCGCAGGTGCCCGAGACCGGCCACAGGTCCCGAGACAGGCCCACAGGCGCCCGAGACGGGCCTCAGGCGCCTCGAGACAGGTCAGGCGCCCGGTACGGCGAAAGGCCCGGTACGGCAAAAGGCCCGGTCCGTGTGGACCGGGCCTTTCTCGCTGTACCCCCAGCGGGATTTGAACCCGCGTTACCGCCGTGAGAGGGCGGCGTCCTAGGCCGCTAGACGATGGGGGCCTTGAACATCCGTCAGCCGAAGCTGGTGGACTGCGTACCCCCAGCGGGATTTGAACCCGCGTTACCGCCGTGAGAGGGCGGCGTCCTAGGCCGCTAGACGATGGGGGCCTGAACTACCGGTTACGGACCGGCACCGTGAGAAGGGTAGCGCACCCTGCATCTGACCTGCGTCAGCGAGGATGCGCAATGCTCTGCGCTGGGGTACCAGGACTCGAACCTAGACTAAGTGGATCAGAACCACTCGTGCTGCCAATTACACCATACCCCATGGGGGTATGACCGCCTGGACACACCTGTCTCCGACCGGTGATCCGTGGGGGCCCTACCGCTGGAGAACATTACCTGACCTCGGACGGTGGGCAAAACGGAATGGGCGTGCCGTCCGTCACGCGGGCCGAATCGGGTCAGTTTCGGTGCCCTGTTTCGTACCCGAGAGCGGCCGGGAGCTGGGCCAACGTCTCGATCACCACGACGCCCGCCGCCCGCAGCGCCGCGGGATCCTGCGGGTCGCCGGCCAGGGCCGCACGCTGTGCGGCGGTCGGCTGGGCGGCATTCGGCTGCGCGGCATTCGGCTGTGCGGCGTTCGGCTGGGCGACGCCGTTCTCTGCAGCACCGTTCTGGACGACGCCGTTCTGGGCGACGCCGTTCTGGGCGACGCCGTTCTGGACGACGCCGTTCTGGACGACGCCGTTCTGGACGACGCCGTTCTGGACGACGCCGTTCTGGACGACGCCGTTCTGGACGACGCCGTTCTGGGCGTGGGCACCGTAGCCCGGGCCCCGGCGATGGCCTGCGCGGTCCAGCCAGACACCCGTCAGGCTCGCCTGGTGGGCCGCCAGCGCGTCGACGGTGGGCTCGTCGCCCACGTACGCCGTCCGGGACGGCTCGGTGCCGAGCCTGCGCGCCCCCTCGAGGAACACACGGGGATCCGGCTTGCCGAAGCCCAGGGTGTCGACCCCGACCAGCACCGGCAGGTCGCCGAGCCCGGCCGCCTTGAGCTTGCGCTCCTGCAGCTCGGTGGCGGCGTTCGTCACCACGCCGACGCTCAGCCCGGCGGCGATGACGGCGTCGATCGCGGCGCGGGCGTCGTCGTGGGCGGCCCACGAGCGCTCGAACGTGCCCCAGAACAACGCGTCCCACGCCTCGAAGGACTTCTCCGTCACGGGCGCCGCCCCGAACGTCTCGTGCAGCAGCGCCGCCCGGTGCCGACGCTGCGTCACGTGGTCCATCTCGCCGCGCGTGTAGCGGCTGTAGAAGCCGCCCGGGTCGGTGCGCCAGTGCGACAGGATCTCCGGGTCACGCTCCGCCGGGACGTGCGGCAGGTGCTCGGCCCGCACGGCCTCCAGCGCCCGGGCGAAGGCGCCCTTGGTGTCGACGAGGGTGTCGTCGACGTCGAACAGGATGCCGTCCATCGTCATGCCGTCTCTCCCTTTGCAGGTTCGCGCTCCACCACAGTCTTCTCCATCGAGGCCGGGTCCGACGCCGTGCCCACCACCGGGTCCGACGCCGCCAGGGCAGTCGCCGCAGGGTTCGTCGCCGCCGGAGCAGTCGCCGCCAGGGCAGTCGCCGCCAGGGCAGTCGCCGCCGGGCCTGTCACCGCCGGTTCCGGCACCGCCACCGCCGGTCTGCGCCGGTGCGCCCACCACAGCAGCACCGCCGTGGTGATCAGGGTGGTGCTGATGCTGGCCGCGCCCTCGGCGGGCGCCACCTCGGTGATCAGCAGCGAGTCCGCGAGCCCGTCGTAGGCGATGGCGAGACCGAACGCCAGCAGGTTGTTGGCCGCGTGCAGGGCGACGGCGATCTCGAGTCCCCCGGTGCGCCACACCAGCAGGCTCGCAACCAGGCCGAAGACCAGCCGGTCGGCGAACAGCCACGGGCTCTGCGCGCCGTGCGCCATGGCGAACAGCACCGCGGACACCACGGCGGGCACGATCAGCGCGAGCCAGCGCCACCGCAGCAGGCTGCCGATCCACTGCGACATCCAGCCGCGGAAGAAGTACTCCTCGCCGGCCGCCTGCAGCGGTGTGGTCAGCAGGATCACGAGCGCGAGCGCCACCCAGCCGGCGGCCGGCGTGAGCGGCCACAGCCCGGAGTCGTCGGCGCCCGAACCGGCGTCGGCGGCCAGTCCGAGGCGAGAGACCAGGATGCTGCTGCCCAGCGTGAGCGGCACCAGGAGCAACAGCGACACCCCGAGCCCGCCGAGCAGCAGGCGCCAGCGCACGCGGCCCAGCACCGACGACACGAGGCCTCCGCGCCGCGCCTGCGCCCAGGTCGCGACCAGCGCGACCGGGATGCCGAGCGCCAGAGCGAGGTTTGTCACCAGCAGGCCCGACGGCGACACGAACCACGCGTCGGTGAGCGACGACGGGTCCGGGAGGTCCAGTCCGGCCAGCTGCCCGACGACCAGCACGAGCAGGTACAGCAGCATCGCCCCGAAGAACACGACCAGGCACGCGGCGATCGCGACCAGGCCGAGCAGCGGCCGCCACCACCGGAACCACGGCCCGCGCAGGGCCTGCGGGTACTCCCGCGGTGCCGACGCCGCCGCCGCGACGACCGGCGCCCCCGGACCTACCGGCTCTCCCGGCTCTCCCGGCCCTTCCAGCGCTCCCGACCGCACCTCCCCCGGGAACGACGACGCCGCAGCCCCCGGTGTCGGGGACTGCGGCATCGGCTGCGGCGTCGACGACTGCGCAGTTTCGGACGGCAGGGTCTCAGGCGGCACGGCTGCGGCCGGGTCGGTCGTGGGCGGCACGGCGTCAGGTGTCATGGCGTCGGTCACGCCGCTCACGTTAGACCACTTCGCTGACCGCTTCCCGGGTCGCCGCCGCTGGCTCACTCCGCCGCGGCAGGCACCCCGGCTGCGTCGGCACCCGCGCCAGCACCCGCACGGAGGCGGGCCAGCGCGGCGTCGACGCGCGCGAGGGAGCGTTCCTTGCCGAGCAGCTCGAGCGACTCGAACAGCGGCAGACCGATCCGCCGTCCGGTCACGGCCACCCGGACCGGGGCCTGCGCCTTGCCCAGCTTCATGCCGTGCTTCTCGCCCACCACGGTCACGATGTCCTTGAGCGGCTCGGCCGCCCAGGACTGCTCGGCGGCCAGGGCCTCGCGGACGTCGGCGAGCAGCTCGGCGGCACCGGCCTTCATCGCCTTGTTCCAGGAGTCCTCGTCCACCAGCGGGGTGTCCAGGAAGAGGAAGTCGACGTTGTCCGTGATCTCGGACAGCAGCGCCACCCGGGAGTGGGCCAGCGGCGCGACGGCGTCGAAGACCTTCTGGTCGAACTGCTCCGGCGTCCACGGCGCGGCCGGGGCCTGGAGCCACGGCGTGCAGGCCGCCGCGAAGTCCTCGACGCTCAGGGCGCGGATGTACTCGCCGTTGAACGCGGTGAGCTTCTTGATGTCGAAGAACGCGGACGACGAGTTGATGTCCTCGACGCGGAACCGGCGCACCAGCTCGTCGAACGGGAGGATCTCCTCGTCGTTGCCGGGCGCCCAGCCGAGCAGCATCAGGTAGTTGACCATCGCGTCGGGCAGGATGCCCTCGGCGAAGTAGTCCTCCAGCGCCACCTTGTCGCGGCGCTTGGAGAGCTTCTGCCGCTTCTCGTTGACGATCACCGGCATGTGGGCCCACTGCGGCGGCGTCTTGCCCAGGGCCTCCCAGAGCAGCTGCTGCTTCGGGGTGTTGGGCAGGTGCTCCTCGGCGCGCATGACGAGCGTGATGTTCTCGTCGATGTCGTCCACCACGTTGGCCAGCAGGAACACGGGCGAGCCGTTGCCGCGCGCGATGACGAAGTCCTCGAGGTTCGCGTTCGGGAACGTCGGGTTGCCGCGGATCAGGTCGACGACCTGCGTCTCGCCCTCGTCGGGCGTGCGGAACCGCAGCGCGCGGCCCTCGGCGTACTCCAGGCCACGGTCGCGGCAGAAGCCGTCGTAGCCGGTCTGCTGGTTGCCCGTGCGCGCCGTCACGGCGTCGCGGGTGCAGTCGCAGTAGTACGCCTTGCCCTCGGCGAAGAGCTTCTGCGCGGCGTCCTTCTGGATCCCCGCGTTCTCGGACTGGAAGTACGGGCCCTCGAACGCCGGGTCGTCCTTGCGGATGCCGAGCGCCTCCATGGCCGACAGGATGCCGTCCACCCACTCCGGCTGGTTGCGCGAGGCGTCGGTGTCCTCGATGCGCAGCACGAACGTGCCGCCCTGCTGCTTCGCCACGGCCCAGTTGAACAGGGCGGAGCGGGCACCGCCCACGTGGAACATGCCGGTCGGGGACGGCGCGAAGCGGACGCGCACGGCGGCGCCCTCGGGCGCGCCGTCGGTGGGGGTATCGGTCACGGAAGTCACGCCCACAGCCTAGGCGTTGCGCGGCCCGGCGGCGGAGCCGGGCCGACGGCGGGACGCCCGGCCGCGCCAGGCGCGGATCAGCAGCCCGACGGCGTAGGCCGGCCACACCGGGATCGACGCGAACGCGGGCCCCACCACGTAGAGCAGGCTCCACCCCTCGTCGCCCGCCGGCAGGCTCGCGGCGACTGCGGCGTAGCAGACCGCCAGCAGCACCGTCGCGACGATCAGCCCGGTGCCCAGCGCGGCCCAGTCGTTACGTATCGCCAGCAGCCGGAGCAGCGCGGCACCGGCGAGGATCGTCAGGAGCGCACCGGCCGTGACGATGACCGCGCTCACGACGCCGAAGGAGACTCCGTCCCACGAGAAACCGTCGCTCGTCTGGAGGTAGACGAGCACCACCGCGGTGATGCCGAACGCCAGGGGGGTCAGGGCGAGAAAGCGCCGCGTTGTCTGCACCGGACCATGATGCGTGCCCGGCTCCGGAGTGACCATGAATTGGGCCGCCCGCGCGTCGCGCCGGGATGTGTCGGACGGCGGAGCGGGCAAGCCGCTGGAGGGGCGGGCAGGCCGACGGCGGGGCGGGCGGAGCGGCAGGCCGACGGCGGGGCGGGCGGGCCGACGGCAGAGCCGGCAGGCCGACGCCGCCGCGCACGCCCGGGGGCGTCAGCGCCGGCGCCAGCCCCGCTACCTCAGGCGGCGCAAGTACCGCCGCGTCGAGACCGGCACGGGCCCCTCAGGGGTCTCCGCCTGGTAGTCGAGCGGGCCGCCGTCGGACCAGCCCGCCCGCTCGTAGAACCGCCGGGCGCGGGTGTTGCCCGCCACGACGGCGAGCCACGCCTCGGGATGTCCGGCCGCCGCGATACGAGCCTCGCCCGCGGACAGCAGGTCGGCCGCGATCCCGGAGCCCCGGTGGGTCGCGGCCACGAACAGCTGCTCCAGCTCCTCACCCCGGACGGTCACGAAACCGACGATGCGGGACTCCGCAAGCTCGGCCATGCCGTCCACGGCTGGACGGTCCGCCGCTCCGCCCTCCACCGCTGGACCGTCCACCGCAGGGCCCTCCACCGCTGGGCCGTCCGCCGCAGGGCTGTCCACCGCTGAGCCGTCGAGAACCGGGTTGTCGAGGGCCGGGTCGTCGAGGGCCGGGTCGTCCACCACGGCGACCGTCGTCCCCGGCACCCGGGCCGCGGCGCGCGGCCCGAACGAGTCCCGTGTCCGCGCCGCCTCCAGGGCAGCCGGGACCAGCCCGCGGTGCCCGTCGCCCCAGGCGGCGTGCCAGACGTCGGCGATCACTGGGGCGTCCTCCGGGACGGCGCGCCGGAGCTCCACGTGTCGCACCACCAGCGGTTCGACGAGGAACTGGTCCTCGTCCTCGAGCACGACCGGCTCCGTACGCCACCGTGGCCCGGCGTACGCCGCGAGCGCCGCGGCGTCCCGCCAGCGGCTCACGTAGGTGAGCGTGTCCGGGCCGACGACGATCTCGTCGCTCACGAACCCGTCGAGCGCCGCGAACCCCACGGTGCCCGCCTCGATGAACGCCCGGAACTCGTCGAGCAGCCCGGGCCGGACGTGCGCCGTGGAGCGCCTGATGATCATCGTCCGATCATGCTCCACCGGAGTGGTCGGGGCTGGCCTGATCAAGGCTGCCCTGATCAGAGCTGGCCTGGTCGGGGCTGCCCTGGTCAAGGCGGGTCCGGTCAAGGCTGGTCCGGGCGCGGGCCAGGCGCACCAGCTCGGTCAGCTCGGGGTCGGGCAGCGCGTCGGCGGGCCACCAGCGCAGGGCCAGCGACTCGTCCGACAGCGCGGTCTCGGCGTCGGGCCCCGCGACCGCGACGAACCGCACGTCGAGGTGATGCACCGGGCGGTCCGGGTCTCCGGTCCCGGGCCGACAGAACGGCACGACGTGCTCGTCGAGGTGCACAGGGACGGCGTCGACCACGAGGTCCGCGATGCCCGACTCCTCGCGCGCCTCGCGGGCGGCGGCGTCGGCCAGGGTTCGGTCCCCGGGCTCGAGGTGCCCGCCGAGCTGGAACCAGCGTCGCGCCTTGGCGTGCAGGGTGAGCAGCACGCGCGCGCCGTCGTGCGAGAGCACGAGGGTCGAGGCCGTCAGGTGGTCCGGGACGGAGTCGCGGAGCACCCCGTGACCGGGCGAACCGGCGGCCTCCTTGCCGGCAGCCTCCTCTCCGGCGGCCTCCTCCTGGAAACCCTCGAGGTGCGCGACGTACCGCGCCCGCAGGCGCTCCTGCTCCGGCGTCGCGCCGGTCCACGCCCGCAGGGTCGCGAGGGCGTCCCGGTGCAGGACAGCGCCGGTCTCAGGTGATGCGCCGGTCTCAGGGGCTGTGCCGGTTTCAGGGGCTGTGCCGGTCTCAGGAGATGCGCCCGCGTCGGCACCCGGTTCGATACCGGAGCCGGACGCAGGCTGGTTCGCTGTCGCGACCGCTGTCTCGTTCGCCGGCTCGTTCGCCGGCTCGTTCGCCGTCTCGTTCGCCGTCTCGACCGTCACGTCAGCGGCGCCGCAGCACCGGGTTGGCCAGGACGCCCACGCCCTCGACCTCCACCTCGACGCGGTCGCCCTGGTCGATGCGGCCGACGCCGGCGGGGGTGCCGGTGAGGATCACGTCGCCCGGCAGCAGCGTCATCGCCTCGGAGATGTACGAGACGAGGAACGGCACGTCGAACACCATGTCGCGGGTGCGGCCGTCCTGGCGCGGCTCGCCGTTGACCCGCGAGCGCACGGCGACGTCCTCCGGGTTCAGGTCGGTGTCGATCCACGGGCCGAGCGGGCACGAGGTGTCGAAGCCCTTGGCGCGCGCCCACTGCCCGTCGGTGCGCTGGGCGTCCCGTGCGGTGACGTCGTTGGCCACGGTGTAGCCGAGGATGTACGACGGCGCGTTCTCGGGCGTGACGTCCTTGCAGACCTTGGAGATCACGACGGCCAGCTCGGCCTCGTAGGAGACCTCCTGCGTGAAGTCGGGCAGCACGATCGGGTCGTCCGGGCCGACCACGGCGGTGTTCGGCTTGAAGAACAGCAGCGGCGTCGTCGGCACGTCACCGCCCATCTCCTTGGCGTGGTCGGCGTAGTTCTTGCCCACGCACACGATCTTGGAGCGCGGGATCACCGGGGCGAGCAGCCGGACGCCGTCGCCCAGCTCGATACGCTCGCCGGTCGGCATGGCCGGCATGTAGAGGGGGTCGCCGCCCAGGACAGCGAGGTAGGTCTTGTCGCCCTCCTGCTGCACAAGGGCGAAGCGGGGGTCGTCTCCGGTGGTGAATCTCGCGATACGCACGGGCTCAGCGTATGCCGGACGCCGCCCTGCCCGGGATCGGTGGGCGCCGCGCGGTCCGTTCTCCCGAGGAGCACGCGGCGCCGGCGCGGGTCAGGCCCGGGCGAGGACCTCGCCGTTGAGCACCGCGAACCAGCCGTCGGGCGCTGCGGCCCACTCGCGCCAGCCCTGGGCGAGCTGCTCGAGGGCGACGTCGTCCGCGAGACCCGAGTCCTTGGCCTGCACGGCGAAGTTGGACTCGGTGCAGCGCTCGGCCCACAGGCCGCCCCACCAGGTGCGGTCGTCGGGGGTGGCGTAGCACCAGACGCTCGCGCCGGGTTCGATCGTGGCCGGGTCGAACCCGGCGTCGCGCACCCAGGAGGCGAGGCGGCGTCCGGCGTCGGGCTCGAAGCCGTAGGCGTGCGTGACCTCGTGGTAGAGCATGTTCCACTCGGTGAGCTCGGCGGACTCCGGGTACCAGGTCATGGCCTCGTAGTCGGCGTCGCGCACGGCGACGAAGCCGCCCGGCTTGGCGACGCGCTTCATCTCGCGCAGGGCCGCCACCGGGTCGGAGAGGTGCTGGAGCAGCTGGTGGGCGAAGACGACGTCGAACGAGTCGTCCTCGAACGGCAGCTCGTAGGCGTTGGCGTGCTCGAAGGTGATGTTCTTGGTGCCGTGCGCGTCCGCGAGGCCGCGGGCGGACTCCAGCACGTCGTCGGAGGCGTCGACGCCCACGACGCTGCCCTGCGTGAGCCGCTCGGCGAAGTCGACGGTGACGGTGCCCGGGCCGCAGCCGACGTCGAGCAGCGTCATGTCGGACAGCAGGTGGGGCAGCAGGAACGCGGCGGAGTTGGCCGCCGTCCGACGCCGGTGCGAGCGCAGCACGGACTCGTGGTGCCCGTGCGTGTACGACTCGGACTCCTTGGTGAGGTCCGTGCCGGCGCCCGGGCTGTCGGGGCTCTCCTGCCCGGCGGCGTCGCCGGGGCCGCCGGGGCCGGCGGTGCCGGCGGCGCCGCGGGTCAGACTCGACAGGCTGCTGGGGGCGTCGACCGCGTCGATCGGGTCGGTGCCCGCGGGCTTGGTGCGGTCCCGGGCGGGGCCGCCGCTCCCCTCGTTCGAGGGGAACCTGCCGCCGAACGAGTCGCCGAGCTTGTGGCTGGGCGCGTCGGTTCGGGCCGTGTCGATGCGAGCGATGTCGTGCTCGTTGGCGCTGCCGGTCATGGCCGCACTGTATGTGTGCCGCGCCACGCTGCACATCCGCGTTCTCATCCTTCGGGACGGCTGTCCAACAGGCTTGGCCCGGCGGGTCCCACGAGCGTCGCGCCTCGGGACGCGCAAGGATGCGCGCATGTCCACGCTTGCTCAGCCGTCGGGAGCCTCATCCGGGGCGTCGTCCGGAGCCTCGTCCGGGGCGCCGTCCGACCGGCCTGCCGGGTCCTCCGGCGGCGGGCGTCGCCGGCTGGGCGGCAACCTGCGCGACAACCTGCTCGGCGGCCCGGGCCGGGTGCTGGGCGCGGACATCGCCCGGGGCATCGCGGTGCTCGGCATGTTCACGGCGCACGTCGGGGTCACCTCGGACGACCTGGCCACGTTCGAGGGCTGGCTGAGCCTGGCGCACGGGCGGTCGTCGATCCTGTTCGCGACGGTCGCCGGGCTGTCGCTGGCACTGGTCACGGGCGGGTCCCGGCCGCTGGCGGGCGAGGCGATGCGCACGGCGCGCGCCCGGATCCTCGTGCGGGTCGTGCTGCTGCTGGCCCTGGTCGCGGTGCTCGACCTGTTCGGCACCCGTGTGCTGCTCATCCTGGGCTTCTACGCCGCGTACTTCGTGCTCGCGCTGCCGTTCCTGCGCCTGCCGCCGGCCCGGCTGGCGGCGATCGCGGTGGCCATCGCGGTGGTCGGGCCCGTCCTGGTGTACTACGGGCCCGAGGTGCTGGCCCGGGCCGGGCTGCGGGCGCCGCACGACGGGTCGGGCGGCGCCACCGACTTCCTCCTCACGGGCCACTACCCCGCCCTGGTCTGGATGGCGTACGTGCTCGCCGGGCTCGCGGTGGGCCGCTGCGACCTGCGGTCGCCGACGCTGCACCTCGGCCTGGTGGCGGGCGGGTTCGGTCTCGCAGCCCTGACCTCGGTCGCCTCGGCGGTCATGGTGGCCGACGCCGGCGGGCTGACCGCCGTCGAGGGGCAGGTCGCCGTGACGTCGTCGCAGTACGTGCAGCCCGCGCCCGCCTGGTCCGACCCGTGGCCGCCCCTGGCCGGGCTGTACCTCGAGGGCCCGCACGACGACACGACGTTCGAGGCGCTCGGCTCCGGCGGCTTCGCGCTGGGCGTGCTCGGGCTGTGCCTGCTCCTCGGGTCGGTGGCCCGGGGCGCTCGGCAGGACGGTGTGCAGGAGAACCAGGACGGTGTGCAGGAGAACGGGCTCCGGCGTGCGGCGCGCGGGGTCGTGCTGACCGTCACCACGCCGCTGGCCGCCGTCGGCGCGCTGGCGCTGACCGTCTACTCCCTGCAGATCGTCACCATCTGGTGGTGGACGCGCACCTACTGGGACCTCCTCGACCCCGCGACCAACACGCCCCTGGGCTGGATGGTGGTGGTCACCCTCGTGCTGGCGACGGCGTGGCGGGCGCTGCTGGGCCGTGGCCCGCTGGAGCGCCTGTTCGGGTGGGTCGCCAAGCGGGCCTTCCCGGACCGCCCGACGGTCCAGAGCGCCGGCGTCACCTCTTAGAGCGTCACCAGTTAGAGCGTCATCTCTTAGAGCGTCGTCTCCTAGAGCGTCACCAGTTAGAGCGTCACCTCGCCGACGATCGTGGTGACGGTGTCACCGCCGACCCACACCTCGCCGTCGGGCAGCTTCTCGACGTGGACGCGGCCCGCCCGGCCCATGGCGGTCCCCTGTGACGCGACGTACGACGACGGCAGCACGTTGCCGGCGAGCCACTGGCCGAGTCCGGCGTTGAGGCTGCCCGTCACCGGGTCCTCCCCCACACCGATGGACGGGACGAAGGCGCGCACCTCGACGGCGGGGGCGCTCTGCTCTGCTGCCTGCTCTGCCGTCCGCTGGGTGGTGGCCCGGCCCGGCGCGTACTCGCCGACGACGCCCAGCTTGAGGTCGCCCATCGCCACCAGGTCCGGCTCCAGACCGAGCACGACGTCGGCATCCCGCAGCTGGACCGCCACCCAGCCGGGCCCGTTGTCCACCCAGGCCGAGCGGACGACGTCGGACACGTCGAGGCGCAGCGAGCGCGCGATCTGGGCGAGGTCGGCGTCGTCGACGGCGCCCGAACGGATCAGGGGCGGGCCGGCGAACGCAAGGCGCTGACCCGAGCCGGTGTCCGCGCGGCGGACCCGCACCAGGCCCACGCCGCACTCCTGGACCACGTCCGGCCCGCGCGGGACGCCGCCGGCCTCCAGCCAGGCGTGCGCGGTGCCGAGCGTGGGGTGCCCGGCGAACGGCAGCTCGCCGCCGGGGGTCCAGATGCGGACGCGGTAGTCGGCGCCCGCCGCGCGGCCGGCCTCGGTCGGGTCGAGCAGGAACGTGGTCTCCGAGAGGTTGGTCCACCGCGCGAAGGCGGCCAGCTGCTCGTCGGTGAGGCCTTCGGCTCCGTGCACGACGGCGACGGGGTTGCCGGCCGTCGGACGCGCGGAGAAGACGTTGACCTGGCGGAACGGATGACTCATGCCACCACGCTACCCAGCCGGCGCCGCCCGGCGAACGTCGTGTCAGACCTACAGGTCCCCCGGGTGACCTGTAGGTCTGACAGGTCAGGTGGGACTGAGACGTCAGGTGGGACTGAGACGTCAGGTGGGGGCTGTCACGTCACGCCGGGAAGATCTCGTCCAGCTCGGCGAGGTCCTCCGCCGTCGGCGTCCAGGTCCAGGCCTGGGCGTTCCCGCGCACCTGGTCGGGGCGGGTGGCCCCGGCGATCACCGACGACACCTCGGACCGGGTCAGCAGCCAGGAGAACGCGACGTCCGTCTCGGTGACGCCGCGCTCGCGGCAGAACTCGCCGAACCGGTCCAGGGCCGCCCAGGGCGCCGTGTCCAGGAGCTGCTGCTTGGTCGTGACCAGACGGGAGCCGTCGGGCCGGGCGCCGCCGGTGTACTTGCCGGTGAGCAGGCCGTTCTCCAGCGGGTGGTACGGCAGCACGCCGATGCCGTACTCCCGCGCCGCGGGCAGCACCTCACGCTCCAGGCCGCGGGCCAGCAGCGAGTACTTGTTCTGCGCGGAGACGAACCGGGTGCCGCCCGTGCCGCCGATCCCGCCAGCGCCGCCGGTCCCGCGGGCCACGTGCTCGGCGTCCGCCACCTGCCAGCCCCGGAAGTTGGAGTGGCCCACGTACCGGACCTTGCCCGCGCGGACCAGGTCGTCGAGCGCGGCGAGCGTCTCGTCGATCGGGGTCGCCGGGTCGGGGGTGTGCAGCTGGTAGAGGTCGATCCAGTCGGTGCCGAGCCGGCGCAGCGACGCCTCGGCCGCCCGCACGATGTACCGGCGCGATCCGCGAGCGCCGAAGTCCTGGCCGTTCGCGCCGTGCAGGTCGAGCCCGAACTTCGTCGCGATCAGCACGTCGTCGCGACGGCCCCGCAGCGCGGCGCCGAGCAGCTCCTCGGACAGCCCGGGACGGGCACCGTAGGCGTCCGCGGTGTCGAAGAAGGTCACCCCGGCGTCGACGGCGGCGTCGATCAGGGCGGTGGCGCCCTCCGCGGTCTCGGTGACGGTGCCGGTGCGGCCGAGGTTGTTGCACCCCAGACCGACGACGGGAACGGACAGGCCGGAGCGCCCGAGGCGGCGCAGGGGAAGGTCGGACATGGTCGCACCCTACGGCGTCGCGCGGGGCCGGGGCGGTGCCGCGGCCGCCGTACCCTGGACCGGTGACCACAGTCCTCGGCGGGCCGACCGCGGCACTGCTCCCCGAGGAGTGGCTGCCCCTCGCCGCCGCCCACGCCGAACGTGCCGACGCGCTCACCGCGGTCTGGCGCGCCGCCCGCGCGGTCGGCCGCAAGCACGCGATCGAGGACTTCCTGTTCACGTACTACCCCACGCGTGTCGCGCACCTGCGGCGCTGGCATCCCGGTGCGGGCGTCGCCCTCGTGCTGCCCGACGGCTGGGACGCGCCCGACCCGATTGTGTCCGGAAATCCAGCGACCGAACCGACTGCATCCTGGAACCCGACGACCGAACCGACTGGATCCGGAAACCGGGCGACCGAACCGGCGGACAGAGCCGGCGCGCCCGACCCGGAGGACCGCGCCGCGTGGCGGTGGCACCGGACGTCCGGGCCGGACGGCGACGTCACGCTCGACCGCGATGCGTTCCTTGCCGACCGGGGCGACACCGTGCGGTACGTCCGCGACCTGCTCGCGGCGACGTCGTCGCGCCCGGGGACGTTCGGCTGCTTCGGGCTGCACGAGTGGGCGATGGTCTATCGCGACCGGGAGGCGGGCCGGGACCAGCGGCACCCGCTGCCGCTCCGGCTCGGGCACACGGGCACCGACGCCGTGGTCGAGGCCAACCCCGTGCGCTGCTCGCACTTCGACGCGTTCCGGTTCTTCACACCGGAGGCGACGTCGCGCAACCAGCTCCAGCCCACCCGTGCCGCGCAGGTCGGCATGGAGCAGCCGGGCTGCCTGCACGCCAACATGGACCTCTACAAGTGGTGCCTCAAGCTGGGCCCGGCCGTGCCGGGGGACCTGCTGCTCGACGCGTTCGAGCTGGCCCGCGACATCCGGTGGACCGACATGGCGGCGTCCCCCTACGACGTCTCCGAGTACGGCGTCCCGGCCGTGGAGATCGAGACGCCGCAGGGCAAAGCGGAGTACGTGCGGCGGCAGCGTGAGTTCGCGCAGCGATCCGGCGAGCTCCGGCAGCGGCTGCTCCGGGCCTGCGACGCGGTGCTCGGCGCGGGACCCGGCTAGTCGTAGCCCGCGCCCCGCCTCACCGGTGTCGCGGCCTCATCAGCCCCGCGACCTCGGCCTGCCGGCCTGCCGTCACCCCGTCGTGCCGCCCCGCCATCCCGTCACGCCGCTGTGCCGTCACGCCGTCCTGCTTTCCTGCCGTCCTGCCGTCCTGCCGTCGAAAACGCGCCCGGAACTGCTTACACGTACCCGCACCCGAGTACGTAGTTGCCCTACTTGTCGCCGGGTACCGCCATTTTCTAGCGTCAGATCGTCGCACCCAAGCACTCAGGAGTAGTCCAGGAACTTCCCAACTTCAGATCACGAGGTGAGCGCCATGAGAGCAACCGCACCGCACACACCCGTCACCCGAGTCGTGCTCGGCATCTTCGCCGTGCTGGCCCTGACCCTGACGGCGCTGGTCGCCACACCCAACGCCATGACCCCCAAGGCCGAGGCCCACGGCTGGGTCGTCTCGCCGCCGAGCCGTCAGGACCACTGCGCCAAGCGGACGGTGAGCTGGTCCTGCAACGGCGTCGAATGGGAGCCGCAGAGCGTCGAGGCGCCAAAGGGGTCGATGCTCTGCTCGGGCGGCAGCCGCTTCACGACGCTCGACAACGCCTCGCTGGCCTGGCCCCGCACGAACATCGGCAGCACGCACACCTTCCAGTGGACGCTGACCGCCTTCCACCGCACGGCCAGCTGGGAGTACTTCGTGGACGGCCGGCTGTTCAAGACCGTGAACGACAACGGGGCCACGCCGCCCGCGACCGTCACCCACACGCTCTCGGGCCTGCCGAGCGGAAACCACACGATCCTCGCCCGCTGGAACGTGTACGACACCGCCATGGCGTTCTACGCCTGCATGGACGTGAACATCGGCGGCGGATCCAGCGCCGCGAAGACCGCGGTCGACGCCGACCAGCAGCTGGGCGGAGGACGCCTGCTCGCCGCGCAGCTGTGACGACTCGCTGAGGCCCGAACAGCAGAGACAACAGCAGAGGCAGCACGGAGCGGCCGGTGTCCCGACCTCGGGACAC
>NZ_JBHVEG010000032.1:0-47817 GCF_042802395.1 Promicromonospora sp. NPDC057488 | reverse complement strand
GGTGGGGACCCCACCCGGCCGCCGAGGTGCGAACGGCTCAGCCGTTGCGGTCGCTGACCCGGAGCGTGCCGTTGACGCTGTCGGGGAAGAAGCCGCCCTGGGTTACCCGGGCCGGGTTCAGATAGACGATGTTGAGCACCTGGCCCGGCGTGCGGCTGTACGCGACGCCGTTGACGTCGGCCGGCACGAGGTTGGCGTCACCGCGCTTGGTGATCCCCTGGTCGAGGTCGGTCCGGCCGTCCAGGCTGTCCCGCGCGGAGGAGATCGCCTCGGCCTCCTCCGCGAGACCCTTCTCGAACAGCGCGCTACGGACCACCCCGGCGTGGTACGCCTCGACCGCCAGGATGCCCGCGGCCGCCTCGAGATACGTCTTGTTGGTGATCAGGGGGGAGGCACCCTTGTACGCGGTGACGCCGACGTCCTCGAAGATGTAGGCGCCCAGCAGGAAGCTGTCCTCGTCCGCGAACGGGTCGAAGGTCTGGCCCGCGCCGATCAGGCCCGCGGCCTGTGCCGCCGCCGTGAAGCTGTGCTTCAGGTCGATGTTGGGCTGTGCCGTCTTCGAGTTGCCGAGAGCCGTCCGCAGGAACCGGACGTGCGCGAGCTCGTCCCCGGCGATCTCCTCGGCGTACTGGCGGATCCGCTTGGACTTGAACGGCACCTTCGAGCCGCCGGTGACCCTGCCGATCGTTCCGCGTCCCCCGGTGAGTGAGCCGTTGATGCCCTGGCCCGTGGCGGCGAAGGAGTAGAACTGCGCCTCGAGGTACTCCAGCTGGAGAGCGAAGTTCAGGATCGCGTCGTCGTTGATCGCCTCGTCCTCCTCGGTCGCCGCCGCGCGTGACGGGTTCTGCGCGAGGAGGGCGGCGCCGCCGATCACGCCCAGGCCGCCCACCCCCGCCGCCCGCAGGAAGTTGCGGCGGTCGGTCTGGCTCGTTGTGCTGCGGCCGATCATCTCGGCCACCATCTTCTTGCCGAACATCGTGCGTACCCCTTCACTGTGGTGGATGGGTCGTCACACACCCGGAGAAACGGCGACAAAGGCAATCCGGTGACTACTTTGTCGGGTTTTCCATGAGTTTGATTTTTCCGATACCCCCAGGGGTGCGTTATGGGTTCGGGGTGCGGATGGATTCGGATGGGTCTCCGCGCGTATTTTCTTTTTTCGAATGCCGGGCGGCCATTTCCTGGTGGTTTCTGGTGAAAATATGAGCCCATCCGGGATCGGCTCGGCGCCGAACCTCCAGTGCAGGTCTCGACAGGCGCTGCGCTGGAATCAGGTGTATGAAGCCCGGAAAGAACGTGAGGACCACGATTGCGATCGCGGAGTGTACGTCCGGTGGTGGGTTCGCCGTACCTCTTCTGAGGCAAAAGGCATTTGTGCGGCAGACTGAGGCCGTGGCTTCACCACATACCCGAAATTCGCCGCATGACACCGTCGACGCACTGCTCGTCGCGTGCGCCGGTGGCGACCCGGCATCATTCACGCCCGTTTACGACGTGCTGAGTCCGGTAGCTTATGGCGCCTCGCTCGGCGTGCTGCGCGATCCCGATCATGCGGCCGAGGTGACCCAGGAGGTGATGGTGGAGGTGTGGCAGACCGCTGCGCGGTTCGACTCCGCCCGGGGTTCTGCCCGTACCTGGGTCGCGACGCTGGCGCGCCGTCGTGCGGTCGACCGCGTCCGCTCGGAGCAGGCGCGCCGGGACCGCGATCAGCGGGACACGGACCTGCGCACCAACGAGGTGGCGCGGGACACCGTGGTCGAGGACGTCGAGCGACGGCTGGAGGGCTCTGCCGTGCGCCGCTGCATCGGGGGCCTGACCCCGACGCAGCGTGAGGCGGTGGTGGTCGCCTATTACGGCGGCCTGACCTATCGCGAGGTCGCAGAGCGGCTCGACAAGGCCCTGCCGACGGTCAAGAGCCGGATCCGCGACGGCCTCAACCGGCTCCGCGACTGCCTGGGGGTGCGCCATGTCTGACAAGTACGCCGGTCCGACGAACGCCCTCCCGGGGAACACTCGTGCGGACGTCTGGGATCTCCTGCCCGGATACGCCCTGGACGCTCTCGACGACCCGGAGCAGCGGGCGGCCGAGCGGCTGCTCGCGTCGGACGCCGACGCGCGCCGGGTGCTGGACGAGTACCGCGAGGTGGTCGCCGCGTTCGTGGTCGACGCCGAGCCGCCCGCCGCGCTGCGCGTGAGCGTGCTCCAGCGGGTGGCCGTCACCTCGCGGCAGCCGGCCGCCACCGCACGGCCCGACGTCGACCCGGCGCCCGACGCCGACGTCGTGGACCTGTCCGCCCGACGTCGGCGCCGGCAGTGGGGACTCGCCGCCGTGTCCGTCGCGGCCGCCGTGGCCATCGCGGTGCCGACCACCGTGGCGGTGCAGGTGACTGCGGAACGCGACGTGCTGCGCCAGCAGGCCGACATCGTGTCGCAGATGCTCGCGGACCCCGACGCCTCGGTGCTCCGCAGCTCCGTCGCGGGGGGCGGCGAGGCGTCGATGGTGGCCGCCGACGGCGACATGTTCTTCCGCGCGGACGACCTGCCGGAGCCTGCCCCCGGCCAGGGCTACCAGCTCTGGGTGGTCGACGGCGACGGCAGCGTCTCCTCCGCCGGCATGCTCGCCCTGCGGGACGGCCAGGCCACGTCGCTCGTGCGGGGGTCCGACGGCGTGGGCCTGGCCGTGTCGGTCGAGCCCGACGCGGGCTCCCGGCAGCCGACCACGGAGCCGGTCGTCGTGCTCGGCACCTGACCGGCGCCGCGGCCGGGCTCACCGTTCGGCCGCGGCCCCCACCGGCGGCAGGACGCGGTGCGAGAGCGCCCGCACCGAGGGCAGCCGGCGCCCGTGGCGCACGACCGCACCGACCGCCGCGAGCCGGCGTCGGACGCCCCACCAGGTGACGAGCGCGAGCGACTCCGAGACGATCGACCCGCTCATCTTCGACTCGCCGTGGATGCGTTCCACGAAGGTGATGGGCACCTCGACCACGCGCAACTCCCGCTCCAGCGCCCGCCAGAGCAGGTCCACCTGGAAGCAGTAGCCCTGGGACGCGACGTGCGCCAGGTCCACCCGGCGCAGCGCCGCGGCGCTGAACACGCGGTAGCCACCGGTCGCGTCCCGGACGTCGATCCCCAGCGCGAGGCGCGCGTAGAGGTTCCCTCCCCGGCTGAGCAGCTCGCGCCGCCGCGACCAGTTCACCACGCTGCCCCCGGGCACCCACCGGGAGCCGAGCACGAGGTCGTGGTCCACGAGCTGCGCGAGCAGCAGCGGGAGCTGTTCCGGCTGGTGCGAACCGTCGGCGTCCATCTCGACCAGCGCGCCGTAGCCGCGCTCCAGGCCCCAGGCGAACCCGGCGAGATAGGCCCCGCCCAGGCCGTTCTTCTCCGCCCGGTGCAGCACGTGCAGCTCGGGGTGCCGGTTTGCGAGCTCGTCGGCGAGGTCGCCCGTGCCGTCCGGGGAGCAGTCGTCGACGACGAGGACGTCCACCGCGTCGTTCGCGGCGAGGATGCGGCCGACCATCGGCTCGAGGTTCTCGACCTCGTTGTAGGTGGGGATGATGACCAGGGTGTCGTGCATGGTGCGTCCTTTCGTCAGGAGGTCGTGCGGTCGCGCAGCTCGGCGAACACGACGAGGTTGTCGACGTAGTGGCCGCTGCCGGAGTCGAAGTCGCCGGCACAGGTGACCAGCCGCAGCTCGGGCGCCGGGACGTTGCTGTACACGTCGGCGGTCGGGAAGGCCGACTTGGCGGACTGGGTCGAGCGCGTCGTCTCGAAGGTGAGCAGGTCGCCGTCCGACATCTCGACGACGACCTCCGCCCCGGGGTCGAGCTCCGCCAGGCGGACGAAGACGGCTGGGGCGGTCCGGGAGTCCACGTGCCCGGCCACGATGGCCGGCCCGACGTCGCCCGGCTCCACGCCGTCGGCGTACCAGCCTGCGAGGTCGTAGTCGACGGGTGCGTCCAGCCGACCGTCGCTCCCGATCCCCAGGTGCTCGAAGCCGGCGTCGACGTCGATCGACGGGATGCTGATCCGGACCGGCTCGGAGCTCTCGGCGCCGTCCGCAGTCTCGGGGGCGGCGGGGTCCTGCATCGCTCCCGCCGCGAAGGAGTCGTCCGGGGCGTCCGACGCCGCCCCGTGCCCGCCGGCCTCCCCGTCCGCGTGGTGTCCCGGGCCGGCGCAGCCGCCGAGCAGCAGCGTGGCCGCCAGGCCCGCGGCCGCGAGCCGCGAGCCGGTCCGGGCCGTCACGACGCCGCCCCCGGCAGCGGGGCGCAGCCGCCCAGCGTCTCGCTCGTCAGCATGGCCGACGCCAGCACCACCCACGCCTGCCCGTAGTAGGTCGGGTGGTCCGTGGCCAGCGCCGCCGCGCCGTCCAGGTCGTCCCGGCCCGCCTGCTCCTCGCCGACGGCGGCGGCCGCGGCCGCGCGGGCGGTCAGGCTCAGCGGCGACCGGTCCTCGGTCAGCGGCCCGCCGCCCAGGTCGAGCCGGGCCGCGGGCTCGACGCCGCGGTCGAGCGCCGCGTACGTCTTGCCGGCGAGCTCCACGTCGCTCTCCGTGCAGGACTCCGCGTAGCGCAGCGCCAGCCGGGGCGCGTCGTACCCGTACTGCACGGGGTCGCCGCCGCCCAGCGGGCCCGGCATGGGCTCGATCAGGCCGTCCTCGTGGACCTGGGCCCAGTCCGGCGGCAGGGCCGTGGCGTCGAGCAGCTCGGCGGTCACCGCAGCGCTCCCTTCACTCAGCTCGGCCCACCGGGCGTCCCCGGTCGCTTCGCCGAGGAGGTCGAAGGCCGCCGGTGACGCGTAGCTCGGGTTGTACGCGTACGGCTCCTGCTCCGCCGCCCAGAGCCCGGGCAGCAGGATGCGGCCGAGCGAGGTCTCGACGGTCAGCCGGTCGGTGATGACGTCCGCGAGGCCCGTGCCGTCCGCGCGCAGGTCGTCCCGGTCGAACCGGTCCCCGGCGAGCACGAGCGCCCGCGCGGCGTCGAGGTCGGCGTCCGACGCGGGCTCGTCGTCGACGACCTCGCCGTCGGCCCAGCGCCAGGACAGGAGGCCGTCGTCCCGCACGAGCTCCGCGGTGGTCCAGTCCCAGATCTTGTCGAACGACTCCTCGTCGTCGGCGGCCACGGCGGCGAGCAGGCCGTAGGCCTGCCCCTCGCTCACCGTGTCGCCGCCCTCGTCGCGGCGTACCACGCGGCCGTCGTCCACCCAGCCGTCGAGGAATGCGGCGGCCTGCTCCGGGACGTCGAGGTCGGCGAGCGCGGTGGTGCCGGACGGCAGCATCGACGGCGCGGACCCGGACGGCGCGGCCTGGCCGGCGTGGTCGTGCGCCTCGCCCCCACCGACGGCGAGCAGGGCGGCGCCCCCGGCCACGACGACGGCGCCCACGGCGGCCGCGGCGACCTTCGCCGGCCGCATCAGGTCATCACCGGACCCGGGACGGTGCGCACCCAGGACGCCCACGGCAGCGTCGCGAGGAAGCCGCTGTCGAGGAAGCCGCCGCCGGTGTCGACGCCGCCCTCCGGCACGTCACCCACCGAGGAGCTGTCCAGCACGGGCTGCACGGTGAGGCCGCCGTCGGCGGTGTCCAGCACGAACAGTGTGGTCACGCTGCCGGGCCGCACGGTGACGTCCGCGGTGTCCCGCACGTCGCCGCCCGTGAGCTCCAGCGACCAGTCCCCGGCGTCGATCTCGGCGTACCGGGTGGCGGAACCTGCCTGCGCACCCTCGACGATCGCCTGGCCGGTGGAGGTGGTGACGTCGACCTCGGGCGTGGTGGTCGAGGCCTGGATGAGCCGGATGCGGGCCTTGTCGGCGCCCGGCTCGGTCAGGTCGTCGGCGAAGGTCCGGACCTTGAGGTCGTCGCTCGGCCCGTAGGCGGCCACCGTCGTCGCCTCCTTCGCGGAGATGCGCACGGTCTCGGAGATCACCGGCACGGTGGAGCTGGACGCACCGGCGGGCACCATGCTCACGGTGTAGCTCCCCGTCGGCAGGGACTCGTAGCCGGAGACGTCCCCGTAGCCCACGCCGTCGAGCTCGAACACGGTGGACCCGCCGCGGAGTGCCGACACGCTGACGTCCACGGACTTGGTGTCGGGCGAGAGGTGCCCGAGGCGCAGCCAGCCGCTGCCCTTCTGCGCGGCGACGGCTCCGGTGGATGTGACCTCGGCAGACGTAGCCCCGGCAGGCGTCGCTCCGCCCGGGGACGCAGCCGTCGCGACGGCGGCCGTGCCCGGCAGCAGTGCGAGGGCCGCGACGGCGGCGGTCACCCCGATGCGGGAGGTGCGGGAGTGCATCATGATGCGTTCCTTTCCATGGGGTCCTGCAGGTTGATGAGCGGGTAGCGCAGCACCACGGCGTCGCCGCTGACGCGGACGTCCTGGGGTGCGTAGGCCCCGGCCAGCGAGGCCACGAGGGCGCTCGCGTCCGTGCTCGGTGCGCCGTCCACGACGGCGGGTCCGCCGTCGATCCGGGAGATCGACACCTGGCGCAGCGCCCCGCCCTCCTCGCCATCGACGACGGGGAAGCCCGACACGGTCGCGCCGCCCGCCCCGGCGAGCGCGCCCAGCACCGACACGACAGGGGCGGTGACCTGCCCGTCGCGCAGCAGGTCGCGGTCGGCGTCGGCGAGCCGCAGTCCCGGGTTGGCGGCGAGCTGCTCGCCGAGGTCGGCGCGGACCGCGGCCGCCTGCTCCTGGGCATCGCCGGCGGCGTCGGTCCCGGAGGCGACGACGCGGCGCACCTCGACGGCCTGGGCGCCCTCGCCGAACGACGCGACGACGACCGAGTTGTCGATCGCCTGCTGCACCTCGGGGAACGCCCCGGGAAAGGTGCGCATCGAGTCGGTGGTGACCACGTAGTCGGCGTCACGCCAGCCGTTGGGCGACTCCGCGCGCACTGCGGGGTCGGTGTCGAGCTTGTAGTACCAGACCACGTTGTCCCGGTCCCAGCCGGCGCGGACCAGGTCGACCCACATCGCGTCGTCGACGATCAGCCGCTGGTCGCGGGAGACGTTCTCCGCGAGCCAGGTCTGCGCGGAGCGCAGCGGCCGGTCCAGGTCGGCGAGCAGGAAGCCGCGCAGCTGCGAGGTCCACAGCGGCACCGCGGCCACCGCGCCGATCGCGGCGACCGCCACGACACCCGTCGCGAGCCCGCGCCGCTGTGCACGCCGGCGGACCGCGGCGTCCACGACCCCGGCGATCAGCAGCGCCGCGAAGGGGAGCAGCGCGATCACGTACGGCACGGGCAGGTAGCCGCCGGGCCGGAGCATGAAGAGCACCAGGCCCAGCACGAGCACGCCGTAGGGCCGCAGGCGCGGCAGGGCGAGCCCGGCGACGGCGGCGAGCAGCCCGAGCACGACGATCACCTGGTCGAGCTGCCACCACAGGCCGAGCGTGCGGTTCAGGAGCGAGTCGGGGTCGGTCAGGGAGCCGCTGCCCTCGCGGGACCCGAGCTGGAACGTGATCCCGTCCATCAGGCTCACGCGGCCCGCCCCGCTGAACAGCTCGCCCTTGACCGCGGCGAGCAGCAGGTAGCTGCCGCCGATGAGGACCAGGACGGTGGTGGCCACCGACAGCGTGTACCGGCGGGTCTCCCGGTGCGCCGAGCGCACCATCACCCAGACCAGCACGGGCAGGGCCAGCAGGAACGTCTCCTTGGTCAGGACGGCGACGCCGAACGCGACCGCGGACCCCGTGAACGCGGCGAGCTGCCCCTTCCGGTTGGTCGCGAGCAGGAAGGCCGCGAGCAGCCACGGCACGGCGATGTTGTCGAGGTAGACCGTGCGGTGGAACTGCACCGCCAGCGGGGACAGGACGAAGATCAGCCCGGCGGCAGACGCCGCGGCGCGGGAGAGGCCCACGCGGCGGGCGAGCACCCACAGCAGCACCGTGGCGATCAGGGTCGCGACGACCACCGCCTCGCGCGCGGCCAGCACCGCGACGTCCCAGCGCGCGAAGGCGCCGGTGAGCTGGGTGTACCCGGCGATCTGCAGCCAGCCGAGGGGCGGGTGGTCGTACCAGTAGGTGTAGTGCGCGAGCTCGCCGAGGTGCGCCACCGCCCACGCCTGCGCGGTGTAGGTGCCCTCGTCGTCGATCCGCTGCGGGGAGCCGCCGATGTTGACGAGGTTCACGACGGCGCCCACGACCAGCACCGGCGCGAGCCAGAGCAGCGAGCGGGCGTGCCGGCGGGCCCACGCGGTCAGGCGCCGCGCGGGGCGGTGCGCCGTCGTCGGGCCGGAGGTGGGGGAGGGCCTGGTGATCGCCGGTGCGCTCATGCCGCCACCTTCCGGACCACGGCGGTCTCGGCCGCCTGGTCGGGTACCGGCACGGATTCGTCGGTGCGGTGTGCCCCGGTGTGCTCGGTCTTCTCCCAGCCGCGCTCGCCGCGGGTCTCGCGGACCACGGCCCGGATGGCGGCGAGCGCCAGGAACACCTGGAAGGGGATGGTCCCGAGGATCAGCCGGGCGTAGTCCCGGGCCTGGACCTTCGCGCCGTACAGGCGCCCGAACTCGTCGAGCCCCGCCACCTCGACCGCGACGGTGACCAGGGTGGGCGCGAGCGGCACGAACGTCAGCAGCGCCACGGCGGTGGGCACCTTCGCGAACAGGATCAGGCACACCGAGAGCGGGATCAGCAGCCCCGTGGCGGCCTGCAGGAACGGCATGGCGAGCAGGTACCGGGCGAAGGCGCGCTGCGACCGCGTGGGCAGCGCGCGCCACTCGCCCTTGCGCAGCACCTGGAGGAACCCCTGGTTCCAGCGGGTGCGCTGCTTGTACAGGGAGGCGAGCGACCCCGGGGTCTCCTCGCGGGTCACGTACTGCGGGCTGTAGGCGACGGCGACCTCCGCGCCCTGGCTGGAGAGCCGCACGCCGAGCTCGCAGTCCTCCGCGAGGCAGTCGGCGTCCCAGCCGTCGTTACGTATCAGGGCCTCGCGGCGGACGAACACGGTATTGCCGCCCAGGGGGATGAACCTTGCCCCGGCGTGGAAGTGCAGCCGCGAGCGGAACCAGAAGTAGTACTCCAGCACGTTCCGCAGCGCCCACCAGCTCGTGTGGAAGTTCATCAGCTGCACGCCGCCCTGGACCACGAGCGCGCCGGTCTCGGTGAACCGGGAGTCGATGTGCCGCAGCAGGTCGGGGTGCACCTCGTCCTCGGCGTCGAACACGCCCACGACGTCGCCCGTCGCGAACGGGAGCGCCCGGTTGAGGGCCTTGGGCTTGTTCTTCGGGACGCTGTCGTCGACGACGACCTCGATGCGGTCGGGGTGCCGCTCCGCGGCCGCGCGGGCGACGGCCTCGGTCCCCGGGTCGTCGTGCCCGACGATCGCGATGATCTGCACGTGCGGGTGGGTCTGGGTCGCGAGGGTGTCGAGCGTGCGGCCCATCACCTCCTCCTCGTGCCGCCCGGGGACCAGCAGGGTGAAGGTGTTCCGTGGCGGGTGCGGGTCCCGCGAGAACCCGGTGCTCTCCAGGGTCCCCTTTGACCGCCAGGCGTAGAGCATCCACCACAGGGTGGTCACCGCGACCGCCGTGAGGGCCAGGGCGAGCAGCACCAGCGCGGTGTACCCGGCCAGGACAGCCCAGTCCAGGTCGCCGGCCCCGCGGGCGACGTCGGCCAGGTTCGGGTCGACGACACCTCGGTTGGGCAGGTCGGCGGGTGCGGGTGCCCGCTCGGGCTCGGGGGTCAGGAGTGGGCCGGGGACGACGTCGGCCGCCAGGGCGAGGAGCGGCGTCGTCATGCGGTGCCTCCGTTCGCCGGGGAGAAGACCAGGAACCGGTAGGCCAGGTACCGGAAGGCGGTGCCGAGCACGAAGCCGACGCCGTTGCCCGCGATGTTGTCGGCCAGGGTGGACCGGAAGCCGAGCACGTAGTGCGAGACGAAGAGGCAGCCCGCGGCGATCAGCAGCCCGCCGGCGTTCGCCAGGACGAAGAGGACCAGCTCGGTGGCCACCGTGGGACGGCGGGTGCTGCGGAAGGTGAGGTAGCGGTGCCCCAGCCAGGCCACGGCCGTCGCGACCGTGACCGAGACGACCTTGGCCCAGATGACCTGGTCGGTCATCACGGTGGCACGCAGCGCGTTGTAGGTACCCACGTCGACGACGAATGCCACGAGGCCCACGCCGCCGAAGGCGATGAGCTGTGGGACGGCCGAGCGCACCGCCGACAGGAGATGTGCGAGGTGACCACGAGGTGCCGTGGCGGAAAGGGTCATGGTGGGCGTTCGGAGGCATCCGCTGTTCGGATGGCATTCCGAACCGCCCGGATTCATACCTTCACATGACGTTCATCCGGGCCGGCCGCCTAGTGGGAAGCGAGCCGTTCCAGCAGAGCCGCGCTCCGCGCCAGCACCGCCTGCTCCTCGTCCGTGAGCTCGGCCTCGATGGCCTGCGCGAGCCAGCCCGCCCTGCGGCCCCGTTCTGCCTCGAGCGCGGCGCGGCCGGCGTCCGTCAGCTCGGCCAGCGACTTGCGGCCGTCCGTCGGGTGCGCCCGGCGGGTGATCAGGTCCTGCTCCATCAGCAGGCCCACGACCCGGGCCATCGACTGCGGGCGCACGCGCTGGTCGGCGGCGAGGTCGCTGGTGGTCATGGCGCCGTCGCGGTCGAGGGCGCCGAGCACCGCGATCTGGCCGAGCGGGATGCGGTCCTCGTGCTTGACGCGCCGGGTGAGCTTGCCCATCGCGGTACGCAGCTCGGCGGCGGTGGCGGCTGACTCCGGGGTGGGCACAGGTCAGTTTACCTTTCCGGTCCCCAGGAGAACTGTGCACCTAACCTGCACACCTAAACTGCACAGTCTTGCTGTATGGTTTGGCGCTGTCGGGCTCAGCGCCAGCGTCGTCGCAGCCGTGCCCGGCACACGACAACGGGAAGGACTCCCATGTCCGCAACAGCAGCCGGAACCGTCAGCGCCGCGATCGAGACGGTGCGAGCCCGTCGGGTCCTCGACAGCCGGGGCAACCCGACGGTCGAGGTCGACGTCGTGCTGACGGATGGATCCCTGGGGCGCGCGATGGTCCCCTCGGGCGCCTCGACCGGCGCCCGGGAAGCCCTGGAGCTGCGCGACGGCGACCCCGCGCGCTGGCACGGGAAGGGCGTGGACCGCGCCGTCGGCCACGTCAACGGCGAGATCGCCGCGGCGGTACGGGGCCGGGACGCGGCCGACCAGGCCGGCCTCGACGCCGCCCTGATCGAGCTCGACGGCACGGCCACGAAGTCCCGGCTCGGCGCCAATGCGATCCTCGGTGTCTCGCTGGCCACCGCCAAGGCCGCCGCGGCGGCCCACGGCCAGCCCCTCTACCGCTACCTCGGCGGGGACGCCGCACACCTGCTCCCGCTGCCGATGATGAACATCGTCAACGGCGGCGCCCACGCCGACAACCCGCTGGACTTCCAGGAGTTCATGATCGCGCCCCTCGGCGCGGACACCTTCGCCGAGGCGGTCCGCATGGGCAGCGAGGTCTTCCACACCCTGCGCCGCGACCTGCTGGCGGCCGGCCACTCCACGGGCGTCGGCGACGAGGGCGGGTTCGCGCCCGCGCTGCGGACCGCCGAGGAGGCGCTCGACTTCGTGGTGGCCGCGATCGAGCGCACCGGCTACCGGCCCGGCGTCGACGTCGGACTGGTCATGGACCCGGCGTCGTCGGAGTTCTTCCGCGACGGGGTGTACGACTACGCGGGCGAGGGTGTGCGCCGCACGCCCGCCGAGCACGCCGACTACCTGGCCGGGCTCATCGACGCCTACCCGGTGGTCTCGATCGAGGACCCCATGGCCGAGGACGACCTGGACGGCTGGCGCGCGCTCACGGCCCGTGTCGGGGACCGCTGCCAGCTCACCGGCGACGACGTCTTCTGCACGAACGAGACGCTCGTGCGCGAGGGCATCCGGACCGACGTCGCCAACTCGGTGCTGGTCAAGGTGAACCAGATCGGCACGCTGACCGAGGCGCTGGCGACGGTGACCACGGCGCACGAGGCCGGCTGGACTGTCGTCATGTCGCACCGGTCGGGCGAGACCGAGGACACGACCATCGCCGACCTGGCGGTGGCGACCGGCTGCGGCCAGATCAAGACCGGCTCGCTGTCGCGGTCGGACCGCACGGCGAAGTACAACCAGCTCATCCGGATCGAGGAGGAGCTGGGGGAGTCGGCGCGATTCGCCGGGCGTTCGGCGCTCGCGCGAGCCTGACCACGCACCAGGGCGGTACAACTAGCGGTCATGCGCCGAGCACCGACCATCCGAGATCTCGACTTCCATCCCGACGAGGACCACGTCCGGTGCTATCGCGTGCCCGACCCCGGCGTCCTCGTGAACGACGCGGACATGTACGTGCGCCAGAGCAGGGAACCCGCGTGGGGCGAGGGTGCCGGCGAACAGCTCGTTCTTCGGCACCTCGCCTTCTCGGTCGAGTGGTTCAAGATCAACGCGACGTATGACCTGTCGGGCAACCTGATCGAGACGCGACCGCCGGACGGGGCGCCGTTCGCGCTCAACTGCGACATCTCGACCCCGATGGTCCGGGTCGGCGGGGACGTCTCGGCGGTGGATCTCTTCCTCGACGTGCTCGTCTCCCTGGACGGCGACCACCGGGTCGTCGACGAGGACGAGTTCGCGCAGGCGGCGTCCGCGGGCCTGATCTCGGCGGCAGAGGTGCGGGCTGCGGAGAGCGGCCTCGCCCGGCTCCTGAGCTGGATCCGGACGGGGCGTCTGCACGACCTCCTCGACGGCATCCCGTCCGCGCCGGTGGCGACGGCGCCCGAGCCGCTACCGGTCGAGCGGACGCCGTTGAGCGAGGTGCCGTCGGTCGCTCCCGGGACTCGCCGGAGCTGGTCGGGCTAGCTTCCCGTGTCGGCCTTCTTGCGCCGTCGCGCCCCCGCCGACCGCGGCGGCGTCTGTCGCATGTGGTCCCGCGCGCGGCCGAGGATGTCGGCGAGCGTCTCGACGTCGACGCGGGACAGCGGGGCGAACAGCAGGTCGTCGAGCAGGCCGACGTGGCCCGGGAAGACCTCCGCGAGCACGGTGCGCCCCTCGTCGGTGATGGTGACGGTGACGCCGCGCTCGTCGTCCGAGGACTGCGAGCGGGTCACGAGGCCCCGCTTCTCCAGCGTCTGCGCCTGGTAGGTCAGCCCGCTACGGCTGTAGACGACGCCGTCGGCCAGGTCGGTCATCCGCCGGCTGCCCGTCGGGGCGTCCCCGAGGGTCGCCAGGAGCTGGAACTGCACGTAGCTGAGGTCCCCGGCGTCCCGTAGCTGCTGCTCGACGGAGTGCTTCAGCAGGCTGCTCGCCTCGATCAGTGCGAAGTACGCGCCCAGCTGCGTCGCGTCCAGGGGCGGTGGTGTCGAGGTCACGCCTCCAGCCTAGCCAGCGTGTCGGATGCTTCCAACTCGAAGTACTTGCTTCCAATTTGAAGCAGTGCTAGCGTGCTCAGCAGTTGCTTCGAATCCGAAGTACATGACCGAAGGGAACGGCATCATGAAGGCAGTTCGGTTCCACGAGACGGGCGACGCCAAGGTTCTGCGCTACGAGGACGCCGACCAGCCGGTTCCCGGCGCCGGCGAGGTACTCGTCCGGGTCGCCGGTTCGGCGTTCAGCCCGGCCGACGGCGGCATGCGCGGCGGCTTCCTGCCGATCCCGATCACGCTGCCGCACGTCCCGGGCTACGACGTCTCCGGCACGGTCGACGCGCTCGGCGACGGAGTGGACGGCCTCGCCGTGGGGCAGGACGTCGTCGGGTTCCTCCCGATGGCGGCCGACGGTTCGGCGGCCCAGTACGTCGTCGCGCCGGCGGAAGCCCTGGTCGCGGCCCCGACGCGCATCCCGCTGGCCGACGCCGCCGGGCTGCCGTCGGTGGGGCTCACCGCCTCGCAGGCGCTGTTCGAGGCCGGCGAGCTCCAGGCCGGTCAGCGCGTGCTGATCAACGGCGCCGGCGGTCCGGTGGGTGGCTACGCCGTGCAGCTGGCCAGGCGCGCCGGCGCGTACGTCATCGCGACGGCGAGCCCGCGCAGCGCGGAGATCGTCAGGGCGGCCGGTGCGGACGAGATCATCGACCACACGGCCGGCCCGGTGCTCGACGCGGTGACCGAGCCCGTCGACGTGCTGCTCAACCTGGCCCCGATCACCCCTGACGGGTTCACCGCCCTGGCGGCCCGGGTCCGCGACGGCGGCGTCGTCGTCTCCACGACGCCGACCGTGCCGACGCCCGGCGACGAGAAGCGGGGCGTGCGCGCGGCGACGATCTTCGTCCACCCCGACGCCGACGTGCTCTCGGGTCTGGTCGCCCTGGTCGACAGCGGCGAGCTGCACGTCGAGATCGCCCGGCGCGTGCCGCTGAGCGAGCTGCCCGCGATCCACGAGCAGGCCGACGCGGGGCGGGTCCACGGCAAGGTCGTGGTCGTCCCGCCCGCCGTCTGACCGGTCCGCCCACGTCCGGCCTTCGTTACTATTTCGTGACATCTTTGCCAGGGCGGGGTACATTCATTGCGGCCCGCAGCACCGCGGGACGTCCTGGCGGGCGCCGAGCCCTGTCACCGCCGGGGGTACCGACGAACCACATGACAGGGACGGGGGACCCACTTTTGGACACCTAGGTGTCCTCGGGGTGGAGCCGTGCGGTTTCGGCCGCCGGCCGGGTCAGTCTCCGACCCGAACCCGACAGCTAACCTCGCAGGCGCCGGGAGATGCTCCATGCCATCGACGTTCCCCGGGCGCGCACGCGTCCCCGGTCAGCCAGTCCTGTCGTACCGCACCCGGTCTCGGGGAACGCGATGAGGCACGGGCGCGAGCGGTCCCTGCCGGAGCCCACGGGGCGGTCGGCACGACGGGCCGGCGGGCGCCACAGCAAGGGCCGGCACGCCGCCGCTCCGGTGCGGCACCCGCGCCCCTCGGTCCTGGGCCGGCTGCCCCTGAAGATCGGTGTCGGCCTCGCGCTGGCCTCGACGACGTCGTTCACCGCCGTCTCCTTCGGGGCGCCGACCACGGGCGAGATCGCTCTCGGGGGCGACGCCGCCGCGGCGGCCGACGGGCAGGCCGGGCAGGGCGCGGCAGCGGCCGCGCTGGCCGACCGGCAGAGCGGCGCGTCGCGCAGCCAGGAGCGCTCGGCGCTCGGGTCGTCCGCCGGCGTGACCGTTCCCCGGGACGCGGTGCTCCCGGCCGAGGAGGCTTCCGCGGTGGAGGTCGACGCCCCGCCGGTGCTGCCCGGCTGCGACGGCGTGGCCACGGGCGCGGGCACGAACGGCCAGGTGCCGGCCGGCGAGCTGTGCGACCTGTGGGACGGGTACCCCGCCATCCGCGCGGACGCGGCCGTGGCCCTGGCGCGCCTGAACCAGGCGTACACCGAGCGGTTCGGCGAGGCGATCTGCATCACCGACGGCTACCGCAGCTACGCGCAGCAGGTGACCGCCAAGGCCAACAAGCCCACGCTGACGGCGACCCCGGGCACCTCCAACCACGGCTGGGGCCTCGCGATCGACATCTGCGCCGACGGCTACGCCGGCGACCGCTGGGACTGGCTCAAGGCCAACGCCCCGGAGTTCGGCTGGGACAACCCGGGCTGGGCGCAGTCGGGCGGCGTCGGCCCGTACGAGCCGTGGCACTGGGAGTTCACCGCCGCCGTGGCGCAGAAGGGGCAGGGCTGACGCGCGGCGCCACGCCGCTCATCGCGCGAAGTGCGGCCCCGTGCTCGGGTCGGCCAGGTACGCGAGCGTGAGCTCCAGCCGCCGCACCGTGTCGCGATGCAGCCCCTCGGGCAGCTCGTCGGGTGCGAACCAGCCGACGGCGAGCGACTCGTCGTCGTTCACCCGTGCCCCGGCCGCGGCCTCGGCCGAGACCGGGCGGCAGGCGAAGCACAGGTCCAGGTACTGGGCCTCGTCGCCGTTCGGGTAGGCGGCGCGCTCGGTGACGGTGATCGCCGCCAGGGCCTCGACCTGGATCTCCACCCCGGTCTCCTCCAGCACCTCGCGGGCGATCCCCGGGCCGGGCTCCTCGCCGGGTTCGAGGATGCCGCTCACCAGCGCCCAGCGGCCGTTGTCGGAACGCTGGCCGAGCAGCACACGGCCGTCGTCGTCCCGCACCACGGCGGTCACGCCGGGGAGCCACAGGAGGTCGGTGCCGATGTGCCGGCGGAGGCCGAGGATGTAGGGCGAGACGGGCATCGGCCCAGCCTACGGACCACACTCCTCACAGGTGATCGGTAGGACGTCAGGTGGTCGGCAGTCCGGGCTGCCGACCACCTGACATTCTGCCGATCACCCGGCGGCCCAAGACATCCCGCCTCAGCCGAGCGCGTCCCGCAGCCGCTCGGCGTAGGCCCGGCGCCGCTCGACCGGGAGCCAGTCCGGTTCCGGGAGGGTGCCGTAGAGGTCGTCGCCGGGGTAGCGCGGGAAGAGGTGCTGGTGGAAGTGCCAGACGTCCTGGTTGCCGGCGGGCTCGTTGTGCTGCCGGGTCGATACGCCCGCGCAGTCGTAGGCGGTGCGCATCGCCCGGGCGAGCAGCCGGGTCGCGTCGAAGACCGCGTGACCGTCCGCTGCGGGCAGGTCGTAGAGGTTCTCGTGGTGGGCCACCGGGACGATCAGCACGTGGCCGGGGTTCCGCGGCCACCAGCGGGGCGCGATCGTCGCGAAGACCCGGTCGTCGCGGTAGACCACCTCGGCCTCGCGCTCGGCGGTGAAGTCGCAGAACGGGCAGTCGTAGCCGGCGGGTTCGTGGTTGTGCAGGGGGTGCCTCCCGGGCCGTCGCAGGGATCGAGACGTGGATGATCTCACCCGGGCGCGAGCCCGGCCGCACCCCCGTACGGTGGGCGGCATGACCACAGCCCCGTCGCTGATCTGGTTCCGGCGCGACCTGCGCGTCGCCGACCAGCCGACCTTCCTCGCCGCAGGCCGGGGCACCCCCGCGCTCGCCCTGTTCGTGCTCGACCCGCGCCTGCTCGGGCCGGCCGGGGACGCGCGCCTGTGGTTCCTGTACGGATGCCTGCGCGACCTGGACGAGAGCCTGGGCGGCCGGCTCCTGGTCGTCAAGGGCGACCCGGTCGAGGTCGTGCCCCGGGTCGCCGAGCAGATCGGGGCGGGGACCGTGCACGTCGCCGCCGACTTCGGGCCCTACGGCCAGGCCCGGGACAACGACGTCGAGCAGGCGCTCGCGGAGGCGGACCGCGAGCTGGTGCGCACCGGCTCGCCCTACGCCGTCGCGCCCGGGCGGGTGCTGTCCGGGGAGGGCGGCCGCTACCGCGTGTTCACGCCGTTCAGCCGCGCCTGGGCCGACCACGGCTGGCGCGCCCCGGCGGACACCGACGCCGGCTACCTGGACTGGATCGACCCGGCGACGGTCGACGTCCGGGCCACGAAGATCCCCGACCAGCCCGCCGTCGACGCCGACCTGCCCGAACCGGGCGAGGCCGCCGCGCACCGGCGCTGGGACGAGTTCGTCGACGAGCACCTGCAGGAGTACGCGGACGGCCGGGACCGGCCCGACCGGCCCGGCACCTCCCGCATGTCGGTGTACCTCAAGTACGGCTGCGTGCACCCGCGCAGCCTGCTCGCCGACATCGCGGCCAAGCGGTCGGACGGCGCCCAGTCGTTCCGCAACGAGCTCGCCTGGCGCGACTTCTACGCCGACGTGCTCGACCAGCGCCCCGACTCCGCCCGCCGCAACTACGACCGCGCGTTCGACGCGCTGGCCACCGACAGCGGCCCGGAGGCCGACCGGCTGTTCGACGCGTGGCGCGAGGGCCGCACCGGCTACCCCATCGTCGACGCCGGCATGCGCCAGCTCCTGGCCGAGGGCTGGATGCACAACCGCGTGCGGATGATCACGGCGTCGTTCCTGGTCAAGGACCTGCACCTGCCGTGGTGGTGGGGCGCCCGGCACTTCATGGGCCGGCTGGTCGACGGCGACCTCGCCTCCAACCAGCACGGCTGGCAGTGGGTGGCGGGCAGCGGCACCGACGCCGCCCCGTACTTCCGGGTGTTCAACCCGGTGCTGCAGGGCGAGCGGTTCGACCCCGACGGCGCGTACGTGCGCAAGTACGTGCCCGAGCTCGCGGACGTGCCCGGCAAGGCCGCCCACCAGCCCTGGAAGCTGCCGGGCGGCGTGCCGGCCGGGTACCCCGAGCCCGTCGTCGACCACAAGGACGAACGGACCGTCGCCCTGGACCGCTACGAGGCCGTCCGGGAGGCCAAGCGCGCGGCTTCCTGACGGGGCGCCCGGCGAGATCCGCGCCGATCGGGCCTCAGAATCCGCATCGCGGGAACCCTCCGCCGTCGCGGGGCGTGGCGCGCTGCCCGGGGATACCCTGCTGAAAAGAGCACACCTCGTGGAGCAGCGATGACGCACTCAACCGGCTCGGGCGTGCTGAAGGACCCGGAAGCGGCACCCGGCACCCCACCCCTGGCGACGGTCTACCAGGCCAAGCTGCGGCCTGCGGTCAACCCCGAGCACATCGTGCGCCGGCCCCGGCTCATCGAGCTGCTCGACACCGCCGTCGAGTCGCCGCTCACGCTCGTGGTCGCGCCGGCCGGCTCGGGCAAGACCTCCCTCCTGCGGGACTGGGTGGGCTGGACCGACCTGCCGCACGCCTGGCTGTCCGTGGACGAGTCGGACCGCGACCCTGCCCAGCTCTGGCTGAGCATCCTCGCCGCGCTCGACGGGATCGCCCCCGGCTGCGCCGAGCCCGCGGCCGACCTGGTCCGCCGCCGGCACGCGCTGGTCGACGCCGTCGGGACCCTGCTCGACGACCTGGAGTCGCGCAGCTACGGCCCGCGCGTGCTGGTGATCGACGACCTGGAGGTGGTCGACGAGGCGGTGGCCTCCGGGGCGCTGACGATGTTCGTGCAGCACCTGCCGCGGTGGCTGCGCGTGGTCCTGGTCAGCCGGCACGCCCCGCACCTGCCCGTGGACCGGCTGCGCGCCCGGGGCATGCTCGGCGAGGTGCGGTTCCCCGAGCTGCGGTTCTCGTTCGACGAGGCGACCGAGATGCTCGCCCGGCTCGCGCCGACGCTGCCGCCGAACCGCGTCGCCAAGGCCGCCCGGCACGCGGGCGGCTGGGCCGCCAGCATCCAGCTCGCCGCCCTGGCGGCCCGCGCCGCCGACGCCCGGGCGTCCGCCGACGCGCCCCGGCAGGACGACGTCGGTCGCTACCTCGGCGACTACGTCTGGCACGAGGTGCTGAGCGGCGAGCCCGCCGACGTCGTCGACGTGCTGATCGCCGTGTCCGTCGTGGACCGGGTCGAACCCGACCTCGCGCGGGCGCTCGCGGGCCGGTTCGACGCGCCCCGGCTGCTGGAGCGGGCCGAGGAGCGGGGGCTGTTCGCCGCCCGCATCGAGCCGTCGGGGGCCTACGAGACGCACGCCCTGGTCCGGGACGCGCTCCTGGTCGAGCTGCGGCGCCGCGACCCCGAGCGCCTGGCCGAGCTGCACCAGCGCGCGGCGCGCTGGTTCGAGGACGCCGGGCAGCCGGTGGCCGCCCTCGAGCACCTGCTGCGTGCCGAGCAGGGGCGCGAGGCGCTGCGACTGCTCGCCTCGTGCGTGCCGCAGCTCTACGACAGCGGCCGCGAGGCCACGGTGCGGCGCATGCTCGCCGAGATCCCGGCCGGCGCCGCGGCGTCCGACACGGCCGCGGCGATCGACCTCGCGTGGTGCCAGCTCTTCGCCGACCGGAGCGCGTTCGTGCAGACCGTGCACGCCGTCGTGGCCCAGGCGGACAAGGACGGCGGGCTGGAGCCGTGGCTGCTCGCGCGGCTGGAGATGCTGCGCGCGGCGTCGGCGGCGGTCTCGGGCGACTGGACGGCCGGGGCCCGCTCGGCCCGGTGGTCGCTGGCGGCGATCGGGGACGGGTGGCAGGCCGACCCGCTGTGCCGGTTCGGCTGGAACCTGCTGGCCCGCGAGATCGCCCTCACCGAGCGGTGGGACGACGCCGCACCCGAGGTGCGCCAGGTGGCCCGCACCCTCAGCACCGCGCCCGAGCGGCGGATCGCGTTCGAGGCCACCCGGGCCCTGGGCGCCGCCCTCGCCGGCCGCCCGGTCGAGGCGCTGCGCCTGGTCTACGGCACGCGGCAGGTCTCGGAGGCGGCCAGCCTGACGACGGCGCGCACCGAGCTGATGGTCGCCGAGGCGCTGGCCAACCGCGAGATCGGCGAGCAGTCGGCGGCGCTGCCCGTGCTGACGCACCTGGTCGAGACGGCGTGCGACCCGGTGCCGCACTGCCGGCTGCTGGCGTGCCTGGAGCTGACGCGGGCCGCCGTCGACTCGGGGGACGCGGCCGCGGCCGAGCGGGCGTTCGGCGACGCCACCGAGATGGTGGACACCCAGCTCCCGGGCCCCGGCAGCCGCACGCTGCTGGCCCGCACGGGCACGCTGCTGGCCCTGGCCGAGGACCGGCCGGACCAGGCCCGGCGCTGGGCCGCCGAGGTGGACGACCCGTTCTGGGGCGGGGTCGAGACCGCGCGCGTGCTCATCGCCACCGGCGACGTCGGGGCGGCGGACACGGCGCTGCGCGCGGCCGCGCCCCGGTGCGTGCGTCACCACGTGCTCCTCGACCTGCTGCTCAGCCGCACCACCCGGGACGTGGACGAGGCCGAGGCGGCCCTCACGCGGGCGGTGCGGCTCGGCGCCGCGCACGGCCTGGTGCAGACCCTCGCCTCGGAGGGCACCGGCGTCGTCGAGTCGATCGAGCGGCTGGCCTGGCGGGTGCCGCAGCCCTGGCTGGACCGGCTCCGCCGGGTGCCGCTGTCGGGCGCCTCCCCGCCCGGGACCGCCGTGGTCGAGCTCGTCGAGGCCCTGACCGACCGGCAGCTCGGCATCCTGCGGATGCTGCCGAGCCGGCTGAGCCTGCGGGAGATCGCCGACGAGCTGTTCATCTCGGTGAACACCCTCAAGTTCCATCTCAAGGTGATCTACCGGAAGCTGGGCTGCGGGTCCCGCGCCGAGGCGGCCGACCTCGCCCGGGCGCTGATGAACCGGCACCGGCGCGGTCAGCCCGCGGGGGCCTGGCGGCGCTGAGCGCGCCTCACCCCGCCCCGGGCGCCGTCAGCGCGGCGAGCGCCGCCTTGGTCTTGGTCTCCTGCGAGGCGCTCAGGTCGAGGCCCTTGCCCGCGAGGATGGCCTTGGTCTCGGCGGCGGCCTGGAACGCGTCCTCGGGCGGCGCCTTCGTGGACAGCTCCAGGATCCGCTTGCCGTCGGGCATGGCCCACAGCTCGGCGACCATGCGCCGCGGGTAGCCCTTGGCGCGGAACCGGCACTTGATCAGGTTGATCGGGCCGAGCACCACGAGGTCGTCGGGCGAGACGTCCTCGGGCATGCGCTCGCGCAGCAGGGCCCGCTGGTCGTCGTCGAGCATGCCGTGGATGCCGCGGGCGCCGGTCATCATCCTGCGCACCTTGCGGTCGGGCGCCTGGACGGTGAGCGAGCACGAGCAGGTGTAGCCGGCCGGCGAGGCGTCCACCTCGACCTTGAAGCCGGCGTGGCCGCGGTAGCCCTCGGGGACGTCGTGCGGTGCGGCGGGCCGGAGCTTGACGGTCAGGTCGCCCGGCTTGCGCTGGGTGCGCCGGGCGCGCAGCACCACGCCGGCGTCCGAGAGCCGCAGGTCGTGGGTGTCGACGAACGCGACCTGGCGCACGACGGCGTCGAGCGGGTCGATGCCGAGCACCCGTACGACGGAGCGCTGGAAGTCGTCGGGGACGGTGAGCTTGAGCTCGACCGAGTCGACGTCGGGCAGGAGCGCGAGCATGCCGGCGAGCTGGTCGGCGTCGTAGGTGGGGATGGCGGACATGAGGGCCTCCGGGGGTCTGTCCCGTGATCATGGCGCGCACCCGGGTGGCGCAGGTCCACCCCGGTCCGGGTGGGCCGTGACCACCCGGGGTGGTGCCAGTGTCGTGGCGGAAGCGTTGTACCCGCCCGCCACCACAGGAGGCCCGGAGATGACCGAGCTGGACGTCGGACCCATCGACTACCTTGCGCTGGAGTTCCCGGAGAGCAGGCTGAACGGCCGGGGCCTGGCGGCCCTGCTGGACCTGGTCGAACGCGGGATCATCCGGATCCTCGACCTGCGGGTCGCGCGCCGGACCGAGGAGGGCGACGTCGTCGCCGTCGAGCTGCGCGACCTCGACCACGACGGCGAGCTGGACCTCGCGGTGTTCGAGGGCGTGGGCTCCGGCCTGCTGGACGACGACGACCTGAGCCAGGGCGTGGAGCTGATCGCCCCCGGCAACGCGGTCGGCCTGATCGTCTACGAGAACACCTGGGCCGGCCCGTTCGTGTCGGCCATGCGCGCCGCGGGCGCGGAGGTGATCGCCAGCGGCCGGATCCCGGTCGAGGACGTCGCCGCGGCGCTGGACGCCCTGGAGGCGGAGCAGACCTCGCCGAGCACGACGCCGGCGCAGACCCGGGAAGGGGAAGTCTGATGGGACTCATCGGAGGCATGGCGCGCACCGCGGTCGTGGCCGGCACCGCGACGGCGGTGTCCAACCGGGTCTCGCGGCGGCAGGCGAACCGCTGGGCGGCGCAGGAGAGCTACCCGCAGCAGCAGCAGGCCCCGCAGCAGGTCTACGCGGCGCCGCCGCCGCAGCAGCCCGCGGCGTCCGGCTCGGAGGACGTGATCGCCCAGCTCGAACGGCTCGGCAAGCTGCGGGACGAGGGCGTCCTGACCGACGCCGAGTTCAGCGCGCAGAAGGCCAGGCTCCTGGCCGGCTGAGGTGTTCCGCCGGCGGCGCCGTCCGCGGGCTCACGCGTACCGCTAGGACCGGAGGCAGCTCATGAGCTCCATGGACGTTCCGAACGAACCCGCGGCCGAACCCGCGGCCGAGGCCGTCGCCCGCAAGAAGGTGCCGGCCACGGCGTGGATCTCGTGGGTCGCGCTCGCGATGATGACCACGAGCTCGGTGGCGAGCCTGCGCGCCGCCCCGACCATGGCGGTCTACGGGCTGGCGTGCGTCTTCCTGTACCTGGTGCCCGCGGTGGTCTTCCTGCTGCCGACGTCGCTCGTCTCGGCCGAGCTCGCGTCGGGCTGGAAGGGCGGCGTGTACAACTGGGTGGCGCGCGGCATCTCCAAACCGATGGGGTTCCTGGCGGTGTGGTGCCAGTTCGCGATGACGATCTTCTACTACCCCAGCCTGCTGGGGTTCGTCGCGAGCACGCTGGCCTACGTGTTCAACCCGTCGCTCGCGAGCAGCGGCGTCTGGACGGCGTGCGTCATCATCGTCGTCTACTGGAGCGGCGTGTGGGTCTCGTCGCGCGGCACCAAGGGTGTCGCGGGGCTGGCCAGCGGCGGCCTGATCATCGGCACGCTGATCCCCGGCGTGGTGCTCGTGGTGCTCGGCATGGTGTTCCTCGGCCAGGGCAACGAGTCGGCCGCGCCGATGACGGCGGACAACCTGCTGCCCGCGTGGGCGGGGCTGTCCAGCCTCGTGCTGATCGTGAACAACTTCCTGTCCTACTCGGGCATGGAGATGAACGCGGTGCACGTGTCGTCGCTGCGGAACCCGGCCAAGGAGTTCCCCAAGTCGATGTTCCTGGCGATGACGCTGGTGCTGCTGATCTTCATCCTCCCGGCCCTCGCGATCAGCTGGGTGGTGCCCGCCGACCAGCTGTCGCTCACCGCGGGCGTCATGCAGGCCTTCGACGCGGTCTTCGCCAACTTCGGGACCCAGTGGCTCACACCGATCGTCGGGATCATGCTCGTGACGGCGTCCCTCGGCGGCATGCTCACCTGGCTGGCCGGCCCGTCCAAGGGCCTGCTGCTGATCTCCCGGCAGGAGGGCTACCTGCCACCGTTCCTGCAGCGGCTCAACAAGAACGGCGTGCAGCAGAACATCCTGGTGGTCCAGGGCATCGTCACCACGGCGATCGGCCTGATGTACGCGCTGATCCCCAACGTCTCCAGCGCCTACTGGATCTTCTCCGTGATCACGACGCAGGTGTACCTGATCATGTACCTGCTCATGTTCGTCGCGGCCATCGGGCTGCGCCGCAAGTACCCCGACCATCCGCGCGGGTTCCGCAGCCCCATGCTCAAGTCGCTCTGCGGTATCGGCTTCGGGGCGTCGCTCGCGGCCCTGCTCGTCGGGTTCGTACCGCCGTCCCAGTTCGGCGGGGGCAACCCGTTCGTGTACGTCGTGATCGTCGTCGTCGGAGCGCTGGGGCTCGGGCTGCTCGTCCCGTACCTCTTCTACCGGGCGCGCAAGCCCTCGTGGAAGCAGGCCGACGCGACCGAGGAGATGAGTCCGGAATGAGCACCCCCGACGAGACCCAGTCCGGGCGTGAGCGCGCGATCCTCTACGTCGTGTTCGGCGTCGTGATCGCCGCGCTCCTGGTCCTGGGACTGATCTTCTTCCGCGCGGCGGACCGCAGCCGCGACGCCGAGGCCAAGGCCGACGAGCTGATCCAGGCGCTCGACGCCGCCGGCGCCACGGTCACGCCGTCGAAGGACCAGATCGTCCGGGTGCTCGGGGACGACGGCGGGGCGACCTGCGCCGACCCGAACGACCCCCTGACCCGGGCGACGCTGCAGGCGCAGCTCGCCAACGGGGCGTCGGGACCCGGGTCGCGGCCGGTGATCTCGGACCGCAAGATCCTGCACGGGCAGCTGCTGATCATCCAGATCTACTGCCCCGACGAGCTCGAGGAGTTCCAGCAGTACGTGGACAGCCTCCAGACCGACGACGTGGCGGGAGCCTGACCATGGACCTCCGGAGCAGGGTCGGCGACCAGATGCCGCGCGTCCGCGACGAGCTCGCCGAGCTGGTCGCCATCCGGTCCGTCGCGGACCCCCGGCAGTTCCCGCCGCAGGAGTGCGAGCGCGCCGCGCGCTGGGTGCTCGACAGGTTCGCCGAGGTCGGCTTCGGCGACGCCCACCTGGAGCGGACGGCGGACGGCAGCATGGCCGTCGTCGGTTCCCGGCCCGGCCCCGACCCGGCCGGGCCGACGGTGCTGCTCTACGCCCACTACGACGTGCAGCCGCCGCTGGACGAGTCGGCCTGGCGGACGCCGCCCTTCGAGCTCACCGAGGCCGACGGGCGCTGGTACGGCCGCGGCAGCGCCGACTGCAAGGGCAACATCGTCATGCTGCTGGCCGCGCTCCGTGCCCTGGGCGAGGTGCCGGTGAACCTCAAGCTCGTCGTCGAGGGCTCCGAGGAGCAGGGCACCGGCGGCCTGGAGGCGTTCGTGCCCGGGCACGCCGACCTGCTGCGTGCCGACGCCGTGCTGGTGTGCGACACGGGCAACGCCGCCGTCGGGCACCCCGCGGCGACCGTCAGCCTGCGCGGGATGGTCAACGTGGTGCTGACGCTCCAGGCGCTCGGCGCGGAGGTCCATTCCGGCATGTTCGGCGGCGCCGCGCCCGACGCGCTGGCCGCGCTCGTCGCGGTGCTCGGCACCCTGCGCGACAGCGAGGGGGACACCACGGTCGCCGGGCTCGACCACCACGGGACCTGGCCCGGCGAGCCCTACCCGGCCGACCGGTTCCGCTGGGACGCGACCGTGCTGGAGGGCGTCTCCCTGCTCGGTGACGGCAGCGTCGCGGACCAGCTCTGGGCGCGGCCGGCGCTGACGATCCTGGGCATCGACTGCCCGCCGGTGGTGGGCTCTGCCTCCGCGATCACGCCCCGCGCGTCCGCCCGGCTGAACCTCCGGATCCCGCCCGGCACCACGGCGGACAAGGCCCGGGCGGCGCTCGAGAGCCACCTGCGGGCCGCGGCCCCGTGGGGCGTCGCCGTCCAGATCACGGTCGAGGCGGAGGGCGAGCCGTTCCTCGCCGGGGTCGACGGGCCCGCGTTCCACGCGCTCGGCACCGCCCTCGAGGAGGCCTACGGCCGGCCGATGGCCAAGCTCGGCCAGGGCGGGTCGATCCCGCTGTGCAACGTCTTCGCCGACACCTACCCCGGGGCCGAGATCATCCTGGTCGGCGTCGAGGAGCCGCTCGCGGCCATCCACGCCCCCAACGAGAGCGTGGACCCCCGTGAGATCGAGTCGATGGCGCTCGCCACGGCCCGCTTCCTCCAGCTCTACGCGGACTCTGCCGCCCGCTGACCGGCAGAAGGTCCGCACCCGGAATGTGTGTGCGCATGCTTTCGATCTCGAAAGCATGCGCACACACATTCTTGGCGCGGACTCTTGCGCGCACTCCACCGCCTTCGCTAGTGTCCCGTTCATCGACACAGCCGTCCCGATCAGTGGGACAGCACACAACGAGGTGAAGACGTGGAGATGAGTACGCTCACGCGCCGCACGGTCCTGCGGGCGATCGGTGCGGCCGGCCTCGCCGGCGTCGCGGCGGCCGTCGCCGGCTGCGCGCCGACGATCGGCACGGCGCGGATGCCGCGGGTACCCGCGGCCTACGACGGGCCGCCGGTCACGCTGAAGTTCTGGAACGGGCTGACGGGCGGCGACGGCCCGGTCATGCGGACGCTGATCGAGGAGTTCACGCGGGAGCACCCGAACATCGGCATCGACATGTACGCCCTGCCGTGGGGCGACTTCTACCAGAAGTTCCCAGCGGCGGTCACGAGCGGCCTGGCGCCCGACTTCGCGCTCATGCACAACTTCCAGGTGGCGACCAACGCCGCGCGCCGGGTGATCATGCCGGTCGACGAGATCCTCGACACCGTGGGGCTCGCCGAGGCGGACTACCTCCCCGTGGTCTGGGGCTCCGGCGTCTACCGGGACCAGCGCTGGTCGCTGCCGCTGGACATGTGGCCCGACTCGCTGTTCTACAACCGCCGGGTGCTGGAGCAGGCCGGGCTGGACCCGGACGCGCCGCCGACGGACCGGGCCGCCTACGAGCACGCGCTCGACGCGCTGGCCTCGGCCGGGATCAGCGGCCACTGGCTGCCCGCCGTCGACCCGCAGGGCGTGGGGCGCGGGTTCGACTCCCTGCTCTGGCAGTTCGGGGGCGAGCACTACGACGACGCCGGCACCGCCGCCACGTTCGGCAGCCGGGCCGGGGTCGATGCGCTGACCTGGCAGCAGACCCTGATCCGCGAGGGCTGGAGCCCGCGGAACGTCAGCGGCTCGGACGCCTCGACGGCGTTCAAGAACGACCAGAACGCCTTCCTGTGGGGCGGGCCCGGGGCGCTGATCAACGACCTCGGCTCGGTCGACGGCCTCGACTGGGACGTGGCCCCGCTGCCGCAGATCGGCGAGCGCCGCGCCGCGTTCTCGGGCTCGCACCAGTTCGTCGTCGCCCGCCAGCCGCGGTTCGACGCCGACCGGCTGGCCGCCGTCGTGACGTTCCTGGGCTGGATCCTGGCCAACTCGATCGGCTGGGCCACCGCTGGGCCTGTCCCCGCGCGGCTGCCGATCCTCGACTCGCCCGAGCTGGCTGAGCTGACAGCGCAGTCACACGTGGCCGAGGGCGTGGAGCACATCCGCTTCTACCCGCTGGTGCCGGGCATCGCCGAGGTGCAGACGACCATCCTGTACCCCGCGATCGGGGACGCCCTGCTCTCGCTCGGTGACCCGGGCGCGGCGCTGGAGACCGCGACGACGCAGGCGTCCTTCCTGCTGCAGGAGAACGCCGAGAAGTACGGGAGGGCCTGAGATGACCGCCACCACCCTGCCGGGCCGCCCCGCCGACGACGTCGCGCGGCGCCCCACCGAGCCGGCCCGCCGCAGCCCGGGCCCGCCGCACCGGCCCCGGCTGTGGACGCCGTACCTGTTCCTGGCGCCGTTCCTGCTGATCTTCGGCACGTTCGTGCTGGTCCCGGCCGTGTCCGGGCTCTGGATGAGCCTGCACAACTGGGACTTCTTCCTGCCCGACCGGCCGTTCGTGGGCCTGCAGAACTACATCGACCTGTTCACGCCGGACGCCCTGGTGGCGCAGCAGTTCTGGGAGAGCATGCGGGCCACGGGGCTGTTCGTGGTGCTCTCGGTGCCGCTGCTCATGGCGATCCCGCTGGGCCTGGCGCTCCTGCTCAACCAGCGGTTCCGCGGGCGTACCTTCTTCCGCGCCGTGTTCTTCGCGCCGTACGTGCTGGGTGTCAGCGTGATCGGCCTGCTGTGGCAGTACCTGCTGAACGGCAACACGGGCCTGATCAACGGGTACCTCGCCGAGCTCGGCGTGACCGAGGCGGTGCCGTGGCTGACGGCGACCCCCTGGGTCTGGGTCTCCCTGGTGGGCGTCACGGTCTGGTGGACCATGGGCTTCAACTCCGTGGTCTACCTCGCGGGCCTGCAGAACGTGGACGACGCGCTGTACGACGCCGCCAAGGTGGACGGCGCCAACCGCTGGCAGCAGTTCGTGCACGTGACGATCCCGCAGCTGCGCCCCGTGCTCCTCTTCGTGCTGACCATGACCGTGCTGGCCTCGGCCAACATGTTCGGCCAGTCCTACCTGCTCACGGCGGGCAACCCGTCCAACGAGACGCGCACGGCCATCATGTTCATCGCCGAGGTGGGCCTGGAGCAGTTCCGCATGGGCCTGGCCGCCGCCATGAGCTACCTGCTCGCGCTGCTGCTGATCGTCGTGAGCGCCCTGAACTTCCTCTTCCTGCGACAGAAGGAGAGCTGACGTGGCGACCACCGTCGTTCCCCCCGGCAGCACCACCCCGCCCGCGGCCCCGCGGCGGCCCGTAGCCAGAGCCCGGCGCGACGAGGCGACCGGCCGCGGCGTCGTCGGCACCCTGCTGCTGTACGCGGCGCTGCTGATCCTGTCGGTGATCATCCTGGCCCCGCTGCTGTGGATGCTCTCGACGTCGTTCAAGACCACGGGCGACGCCACCGCGCTGCCGCCCGCGTGGATCCCGCCCACCCCGACCATGGAGGGCTACACCAAGCTGTTCGCCGACGCGCAGGCCCCGCTGCTGCGCTGGCTCGGCAACTCGGTGCTCGTGGGCGTGCTGCACACGGTGCTGGTGCTGGCCACCGCCTCGGCGGCCGCCTACCCGCTGGCCCGGATGCGGTTCCCCGGGCGGCGCATCGTGTTCGCCCTGATCATCGGCACCCTGTTCGTGCCGGGGTTCGTCTTCCTCATGCCGAACTACCTGATCGTCGACGGGCTGGGCTGGCTCGACACCATCTGGGCGCTGGTCATCCCGGGCGCCGCGAGCGCGTTCGGCGTGTTCTTCCTGGTCCAGTTCTTCCAGAGCATCCCGGCCGAGCTGGAGGAGGCGGCGCTGCTCGACGGCGCCAACCGCTGGCAGATCTTCGTCCGCGTGGTGCTGCCCCTGTCCCGGGCACCGCTCGCGACGCTCGGGCTCCTGTCGTTCCTGGGTAGCTGGAACGACTTCCTCTGGCCGCTGTACGTGCTGTTCAACCCGGATCAGCTCACGCTCCCCGCGGGGCTGGCGACCCTGCGCGGGGCCTACGCCACCGACTACCCGGCGGTGATGGCCGGCGCGGCGATCGCGAGCATCCCGGTGCTGATCCTGTTCGCGTTCGTGCAGCGCTTCGTGATCGCCGGCGTGGCCCGTTCGGGTCTCAAGGGATGAGGCGGCCCCGTGGAGAATGGCAGCGTGAATGACTCCACCGGCACCCTCGCACGCGGCCTGGACATCATCGAACGGCTCGCCGCGACGCCGGGCGCGACCGTTCAGCGCCTGGCCACCGACCTCGACCTCAGCCGCAGCGCCGCCTACCGCATCGTCGGCACGCTGCGGGAGCGCGGCTACGTGGTGGGCGAGACCGAGCTGCGCCTCGGCCCCGTCGTCATGCGGCTCGGCCTGCAGGCGCTGGACGGCCTCGACATCCACGCAGTCGGGCCCGAGCACCTGCGGGAGCTCGTCGCCGAGACGGAGGAGACGGCGTTCATCGCCATCTTCGACGACGACCAGATGTGCTACGTGATGCAGGAGGAGGGGCCGCAGGTGGTCAAGGTGGTCTCCAAGCTCGGCAGCCGCGCCCCGCTGCACGCGTCGGGCCTGGGCAAGGCCTACCTGTCGGCGCTGCCCGCCGCCGAGGCGGAGGCGGTCGTCGGCCGAATCCCGCTCACGGGTTACACCGACACCACCTTCACCACCCCGCCCGCGCTGCACGCCGAGCTCGCCCGCATCCGCGAGCTCGGCTGGGCCCTCGACGACGCCGAGCGCGAGCCCGGCGTGCGTTGCGTGGCCGCGCCGATCCGCGGTGCGGGCGAGCTGCCCGTCGCGGCGATCAGCGTGGCCGGCCCGCGCGACCGCATCGTCGCGGCCCAGCCCGCCATCGTGACGGCGGTGCGCCGCACCGCCGCCCGCCTGTCCGTCGCGCTCGGCGCGGCACCCCCACCCGACCTGCCCTGATTGGATCCCATGCCCTCCGCAGACCCCCGCATCAGCTCCGTCCGGCTCGCCTCGCTGGAGACCCGCTACCCCCGGACCGTGGGCCGCAACGCCCGGCTCGGCAGCCACGGCTCCGGCCCCGACTCCGACGTCGCGGTGCTGGTCACCGAGGACGGCCGGACCGGCTGGGGACTGTTCGAGGGGCGCCCCGGCGACGTGAGCCGGGTCGAGGGCCGCCTGCTCTCCGAGCTGATCGACCCCGCCACCGGCATCCGCGACGACGCGGACCACTGGCTCGACATCGCCCTGCACGACCTCCTCGGCGTGGTGCTCGACGCGCCGGTGCACGCGCTGCTCGGCGGGCACGGCTCGCCCGACGTCGCCGTCTACGACGGCGCCGTCTACTTCGACGACCTCGACCCGGACGACGCGCCGCGCGGCGTGGGCGTGCTGATCGAGGAGTGCCGGGCCGACGCCGCCCTGGGCTTCCGCGACTTCAAGCTCAAGATCGGCCGCGGCAACAAGTGGCTGCCGCGGGCGGCCGGCGACGCCCGCGACATCGAGGTGACCCGCGCCGTCCGGGACGCGTTCCCCGACGCCCGCATCCTGGTGGACGCCAACGACGGCTACGACCGCGACGGGTTCATCACCTACCTGGAGGCCGTCGCCGACGTCGGCCTGTACTGGGTCGAGGAGCCGTTCCTCGACGACGCCGACGACCTCAAGGCGCTCCGCTCCTGGCTCGACGCGCACTCGCCGGACACCCGGATCGCCGAGGGCGAGACCTCGCCCGACGTCGCCGCGCTGCGGCCGGTCGCCGCCGCCGGGTCGATCGACGTGCTGCTCATGGACGTCATGTCGTACGGCCTCACCGCCTGGCGCCGCCTGATGCCCGAGCTCGTGGCGGACGGCGTGCACGGCTCCCCGCACGCCTGGGGCCGGCCGCTGAAGACCCGGTACGCCGCGCACCTGGCCGCCGGGCTCGGCAACATCGAGATCGTCGAGGGCGTGCCCGGCACCGTGGCCGGCGTCGACCCGGGCCTGCTCGGCCCGGTCGACGGCGTGCTGCGGCTGGGCGACGCCCCGGGCTTCGGCATCCCGGTGCCCGAGGACGCGCACCTGCGGCCGATCGGCTGACCCGGCGTCTGATCCGGCATCTGGTCCGGCATCGCACACGGGACGAGGGCCGGGGCACCGCTCGCGCGGTGTCCCGGCCCTCGTGCGTCGTCCGGCGGTTCAGCGGGCCGGCGCCGCGACCTCCCGGACGGCGTCCGCGATGGCGCGGAAGTCCTTGTTCAGGATGGCGCCGTGGTTGCTGGCCACCTTGGCGCTGATCCTGATGTTCGGGTTGCTCTCGGTCGTCGCCTGGAGGCTCGCCCGGATCTCCTCCTGCTCGTCGCCCTTGCTGCCGAGCGAGGTGCCCGAGGCCACGACGTACCGCACCGGCACGGTGAGCTCGTCGAGCACGGGGCCCAGGGAGCTCGCGCGGGACAGCCGGCCGAGCTCGATGTTGCTCTCGGCCTGCTGCGCCGCGGACATCCGCGGGGTGATGCCCGTGATCCGTAGCGGGACCGTGAACCAGCTCATCCGGCGGAACAGCTTGCGGATCCGGACCTCCATCGCGTCGTCCAGCCAGTCGTGCGGGAAGGCGCCGTCGACCAGGACCGCACCCAGGGTGCGCTCCGGGTTGCGGTGCGCCCAGTGGGCGGCGACGACCGCCCCGTAGGACCAGCCGACCAGCAGGGCCCGCTCCACGCCGCGCGCCGCGAGGACGGCGTCCACGTCACGGACGGCGGCCTCGAAGGAGTAGTCGGCCGAGGTGCCGGACTTCTTGCCGCGGGCCCGCTCGTCGAAGGTGATGTGCCGCCACCCGCCGCCGAGCTCGGCGAGGGTCTTGCGCCAGTAGCCCTGCGTGGCGAACTGGCCGTTGAGGTAGACGACCGGGATGCCGGTGCCGCCCGTGTCGGTCACGGCCAGCGTCGTGTCGTCGACCGGCACCAGGCCGGACCACGCGGTGCTGGTCGAGGAAGCGCTGTGGTTCGTCATGTTCTCCACCTGTCGGTTCGTGGTGCGGGAAGTGGTGCTGGTCGGTGCGGGGTCGTGCCTGGTCCGGGCCTCGCGGCCCGGACCGGTCGGCTCAGAGGCTGCGAGCCGAGATGTCGCCGTGGGTGGTCGTCGCGCGGATGTCGAGCACGGCGGCGCCGTCGTTCTTGAGGGTGTTGCTGACGCGGCCGAGGGTCGTACCGGCGTCGAGGGTGGCCGAGACGCCGGCGCTCGCGGCGACCGTGATGTCACCGGACTGGGTGCTGAGCACGACCGAGCCGCTCGCGGCCTCGGCGATGCGGATGTCACCGCGGGCGGTGGTGATCTCCGCGGGACCGGTGAGCCGGCCCACCTCGACGTCGCCGTCGATCGCGGTGAGGCGGAGCGTCGCCGCCTCGTCGACCTTGATCTGCTGGTACGCCCCGTCGAAGACGACGTCGCCCAGGCGGCCGACGGCGCGCAGCTCAGCGGCGTCGGACTTGCCCTCGAGACCCGACCCGGCGGGGAGCTGGACGGTGACCTCCACCGAACCCGCGTGGCCGACGAGCTTGTTGTGCGGCTCGGCGGTGCGGATCTGCAGCACGCCGTCGGCGAAGGTGACGGTGGTCTGCTCGGCGGTCTGGACGTCACGGTTCTTGGCGGGGTTGGTGGGCCGGACCTCGACGGTGGTGTCGGCGCGGTCGGCGGCGATGACCTGGACCCGGCCGGCGGGGATCTCGACGACGGCGGAGATCGGGGCGGGGGTGGCGAAGTTCTGCATGGTGATCGGCTCCTGTGCTGGTGGCTTCCCTGTGTTTCTGACATCGCAAACGCTACGTTGCTTTCCAGAACAAGGCAACATACTTGTTGCGTTGGAATCACGTTTATGCAGGTCAGAACCACAAAACTGTTGCAACGGTTGTGAAAGTAAAGCAACGCAACACCGTGTTGCATTGCAATGAGTGGGAGGTGAACGCTATGGTGGGCAGGCAGGTACCGCATCGAGAGAGAACCCGAGGAGACCGTCATGCCGGGAGGCCGACTCACCAGGCAGGAGCGCCAGCAGATCGCGCTGGGCCTCGCCGACGACCTGTCCTACGCCGAGATCGCCCGGCGGCTGGACCGCCCGACCTCCACGGTCACGCGCGAGGTGCTGCGCAACGGCGGCCCTACCGGCTACCGCGCCGAGGTCGCGCACCGCGCCACGGAGCGCCGGGCCCACCGCAGCCGGCAGGCCGCGCCCCGGGACGCCCAGCCTGCCCCGCAGGCCCACGGGCGCGACGCCGCGGCCGTGGCCGACTTCGAGGAGTCGCTCATCGGCGTGCTCATGGCCTCGGGCTTGTCCAAGATGACGGCCCGGGTGCTGACCTGCATCTTCACCACCGACGACGGCAGTGTCACCGCCGCGCACCTGGTCCAGCGCCTCCAGGTCAGCCCGGCGTCGGTCTCCAAGGCCATCACCTTCCTGGAGGGCCAGGGCCTCGTGCGCCGGGAGCGCGCCGAGGGCGGCCGCCGCGAACGGTACGTGGCCGACAACGACGTCTGGTACCAGTCGACGATCGCCAGCGCGCGGGCCAACGACCAGCTCGCCGCGACCGCCCGCGAGGGTGTCGTCGTGCTCGGGGCGGACACCCCCGCCGCGGTGCGGCTCGAGAACATCGCCCGGTTCCTCGACTTCATCAGCGAGAGCATGATCCGCGCCGCGGAGCAGGCGCGCGAGGTGCTGCACACCGGGCCCGCCACGCCGCCGTCCGATGCCGCGACACCCGGCGACGCCGAGGTGGGGGACCGCGACCGCTAGCGCGCTCGGCCGGCTAGTGCAGGGCCAGCTTGAGCCCGATCATCGCGACGCCGAGCAGGCCCGCGACCAGCGTCGCGGCCCAGCGCCTGCTGCCCGTGAGCCCGCCGTCGGTGCTCATGCGCCAGCCCACGAGCAGCAGCAGCGCGAGGTTGACCAGGAGTGCGATGTCGACGGCGACGTCCGGCGGCACCCGCAGCACCGCCTCGATCAGGAGCACGACGACGGGCGCCGTGCACGCCGCGATGAGCGGCAGGCCCTCGCCGAGCACGTGCCGGCGCTCGTCGGGGTGCAGGGGGCGGCGGGCCACGGAGCGGGCCGCGATCAGGTGGGCGTAGGACTCGGCGCACCAGTAGACCAGCAGCGTGCCGCCCAGCAGGACGGCGACCCGGACGAGCCCGAGCTCCGGGGGCGCTGACGCGAGCACGGACCCGGTGATGACCAGCCCGTACAGGTACGCCGCCCGCTCCTTGAGCGACTCGCCCCGCTCGCCGGGCGCGGGGACCGCGGCGGCGTGGCGTGGTCGCGGCTCCTCGTCGCGCACGGCAGCCCTGCCTACTGCCGGGCCATGGCGACCCGGAGCCGCTCTTCGGGGCTGATGTAGTGGTCGTGGTCGTCGGTGCCGACGTCGAGCTGCACCCAGCTGATCCGGCCGGCGAACCGGCTGGAGGCCGGGGTGTAGGCGCCGGACACGCTGGTCCCGGACTCGTAGCCGATGTCGGTGGTCTCGTCGGCCGAGAACACCAGCGGCTGGGTCGCGTCCACCCGGCCGCTCCCCGTCGGGGACCCGTCGTGGAAGAGGGTGACCGCGCCGCCCTTGCCCAGCCCGCCGCCGTCGTACGCGAGCTCGGCGCGCAGCTGGTGCTTGCCGCCGGGCACCGGCTCGTCGGCCGTGACGTCGTACCGGCTGATGCCGAGCACGTTGTACGTGAACGTCAGCCGCCCGTCCACGACGTGCACGCACCAGCCGCCGAACCGGCCGCCCTGCGCGATGAGCACGCCGGAGGCGGTGCCCGCCGGGACGTCGACCTCGGCCGTGACGGAGAACGACCGGTTCTTCACGCTGACGATGCTGTTCTCCGACAGCCGCCCCATGCCGGGGAAGAAGAGCTGCGAGCCGCCGTGGATGAGGGTCGGCCGGCCGGCGAGCTCGGGCACGAGGCGTTCCGCGGTGCGGTCGTCCATGGGCAGCACGTTGTACTTCGTGGCCTCGATGAGCCACAGCCGCTGGAGCCGGGCCAGCACCTCGGGGCGCTCGGCGGCCAGGTCGTGCGCCTGGCTGAAGTCCGTCCGGCCGTCGTACAGCTCCCAGACGTCGTCGTCGAACGCGGGCGGCTCCGCGCCGGTGAGCGCCCACGGGGTGCGGTGCTTGGTCACCGCGCTCCACCCGCGGTCGTAGATCCCGCGGTTGGCGAACATCTCGAAGTACTGCAGGTCGTGCCGCTCCGGCATCCTGGCGTCGTCGAACGTGTAGAGCATCGAGGTGCCCTCGATGGGCGCCTGCAGCACGCCGTTCACGGTGGTCGGCTCGGGCAGTCCGGCGGCCTCCAGGATCGTCGGGGCGACGTCGATGACGTGCGTGAACTGCGAGCGGAGGCCGCCGTGCTCGGCGATGCGGTCCGGCCAGTGCACGATCGTGCCGTTGCGGGTGCCGCCCCAGTGCGAGGCGACCTGCTTGGTCCACTGGTACGGGGTGTCCATGGCCCACGCCCAGCCCACGGCGTAGTGGTTGTACGAGCTGGGGGAGCCGAGCTCGTCCAGCTTGGAGCGCAGGAACTCGGGCGTCTCCAGGGCAGCCATGCCGTTGAAGTTCGCCATCTCGTTGAAGGCGCCGTTGACCGTGCCCTCGGCCGAGGCCCCGTTGTCGCCGATGATGTAGTAGACGATCGTCTCGTCGAGGACGTCCAGGTCCTCCAGGGTGTCGATCAGCCGCCCGACCTGCACGTCCGTGTGCTCCAGAAAGCCCGCGTACGCCTCCATCTGGCGCGCGAGCACGGGCTTGAGCTCGTCCGGCATGTCGGCCCAGGCGGGGATCTCGTCGTGCCGCTCGGTCAGGTCGGCCTCGGGCGGCACCACGCCGAGCTCCTTCTGCCGGGCGAAGGTGCGCTCGCGCTGCACGTCCCACCCGTCGTCGAACCGGCCGCGGTACTTCTCGATCCACTCTCGCGGCACGTGGTGCGGGGCGTGCGTCGCGCCGGGGGCGAGGTACACGAAGAACGGCTTGTCGGGCATCAGTGCCTTCTGCTGCCGCACCCAGGCGCACGCGTGGTCCACCAGGTCCTCGGTCAGGTGGTAGCCCTCGTCGGCCGTCGCCGGGGGCTCGACCGGCGTGGTACCGCTGTACAGGGCGGGCGCCCACTGGTTGTTCTCGCCGCCGATGAACCCGTAGAACGTCTCGAAGCCCCCGCCGCCGGTCGGCCACGCGTCGAACGGGCCCATGGGCGACGACTGCCACACCGGCACCTCGTGGCACTTGCCGAACTGCGCCGTCGAGTAGCCGTTCAGCCGCAGCGTCTCGGCCAGCGGGGCCTTGGTGTTCGGGCGCACGGAGCTGTTCCCGGGGGCCGACGTCGCGGTCTCGGTGATGCTGCCCATGCCCACGGAGTGGTGGTTGCGGCCCGTCAGCAGCGCCTGGCGCGTCGGCGCGCACAGCGCGGTGGTGTGGAAGCGGTTGAACCGCAGGCCGCCCGCAGCGAGCCGTTCCGCCGTCGGCGTCCAGCAGGGGCCGCCGAACGCGCTGGCCGCGCCGAAGCCGACGTCGTCGAGCAGGACGATCAGCACGTTGGGCGCGCCCGGCGGGGGCAGCAGCGGCTCGATCGGCGGGTACGAGGTGGCGGGGTCCTTCGCGTCGTACGTCGTCAGGCCCGACGCCGGCCGGTCCGGGATGGGGAGCATCGTGCGGGCGTGCGTGTCGGGACGCATGGGGGCTCCGCTTCGTCGCGGGGGAGGTCGGGCCCCTCTCACGCTAGGCCGGCGCCACGGCGGCACATCCCACAAAAGAGGTGAGTTGCCCCGGGGCCTCAGCCGGCGTCGAGCGCGTCGAGGACCGACGTGGGCGGCACGAAGAACGTGGTGCCGGTCTGCGGCGTCGAGAAGTCGAGGATCCGGTCGTGCAGGCCGGGCGGGTCGCCGACGAACATGCGCTCCAGCATCCGCTCGATGACCCACAGGTGGCGGGCGTAACCGATGAAGTAGGTGCCGAACTCGCCGTGCCCCGGGCGGCCGAACGGCATGTTGTCGCGCAGGATGTCGTGCTCGCCGTCCTCGTCGGTGATCGTGGCCAGCGTCTTGTGCGCCTTCTGCCCCTCGGCCGCGTCGTCGAGCTCGACTCCGTCGGCCTTGGTGCGGCCGATGATCCGCTCCTGCTGCTCGGTGGTGAGCGCCTGCCAGGCGGCCAGCGAGTGCAGGTACTTCTGCACCACGACGTAGCTGCCCCCGGCGAACTCCGGGTCCTCGTCGCCCACGAGGGTGGCCTCCGGCAGGTCCGGGCCGACCGGGTTGGCCGTGCCGTCCACGAAGCCGAGCAGGTCGCGGGTGTCGAAGTAGCGGAACCCCGAGACCTCGTCGGCGGTCGTGACGGCGGTGCCGAGCGCGGCGAGCAGCAGGCGCTCCAGCTCGAAGCAGAGGTCCTGCCGGTCCGACCAGATGTGGAACAGCAGGTCACCGGGGGTGGAGACGGCGGTGTGCGTCGCGCCGGCGATCTCCCGGAACGGGTGCAGCTCGGCGGGCCGCTCCCGGCCGGTCAGGTCCGTCCAGACGCGGCCGCCGATGCCGACGGTGCACGAGACCGGGTTCGCCAGGTCGCGGAAGCCGACCGTCTTGACCAGCCCGCCCAGGTCGGCGAGCACCTCGCGGACGGTGGCCAGCGCGTCCTCGCCGTCGGCCACGACGAGAGTGAGGAAGACGGCGGACCGGCGCAGCGGGGCGTCCACGCCCTGGGGCGAGACGGGTGCACCGTAGGTCGACGGGGCGGTCCGGCCGCCGTCTGGGCTGCTCACGTTGTCCGGCATGCCGGAAGATTACAACGCGGTGCGCCAGGCCTCGGCCAGTGCCGCGACCGAGGGCCAGCGGGCGGCCCGCTCGGCCTGCGTCGCGCGGGTGGCGACGGCGAGCCGCGCCGCCGAGCCGGCCCAAGCCTCGGGCGACCTCGTCGCGTCGTCGCCCAGGAACGTGTGCGCGAGCGCGCCGAGCGCGAAGACGTTGGTGACCTCGTCCAGCGGCGCGCCGAGCTCGTACTCCTCCGGCGACATGAAGCGCGACGACCCCCACATCCGGCCCATCTCGTTGACCACCGGGGCGCGCTCGTAGAGGTCCAGGTCGCACAGGACCACGCGCCCGGTCGCCGGGTCGATCATCACCGAACCGTCGTACAGGTCGATCGCGACCCAGCCGAGCGCGGCCGCGTGGGCGTGGAAGTCGTACACCTGCCGCATCGCGTCGACCCGGGCGGCCAGGTCCATCGACCGCACCACGTGCGACCGCTCGTACTGCCGGCCGACCGGCGTCGCGTCGGTCCAGTCGAACACCAGGGCGTGCCCGGCCCCGACGTCCACGGCCTCGCGCAGGGTCACGAGCGTGGGGTGGGCGAGCGCCCGGTAGACCTCGGCCGCGCGGCGCGCGCGGGCGGCGGCAGCGTCGACGTCGCCGTCGTACCGCGCCGTGGGCGCACCCGCGTACTTGACGAACACCCGGCCCGCGGGCCCCTCGACGCCGAGGCAGAGGTTGCCGGAGTCCTGCTGGTCGAGCACCGCGAACACCGTGCCCCAGCGCGCAGTGAACGACAGGTCGTGGGGTGCGCGCAGGCGTACGGGCAGGCCGTCGAGCTCGGTCACGATCATCCGGCGGAGGGTAGCTGGCGGGGGCTGGCGCGGGCCCGGGAATTTCGGGGGGCAGCGCCGGAACCTGCCCGCATCCGGCGGTCGAGACCGGCGGTCCCGGCCCCTGGAACTCACCCTCTCCCGCGGAGCGGGGCCCGGTCGGCGGGCGTAGCGTCGGATCCCGGCAGCGCGGAGTTTTCGCCTCAGTGTCGAGCACCTCTCCCGCGCGTGAAGAAGGCGGACGACGGTGGATCGACGGCAAGAGAACTCCTGCCCGGGCGACGGGCCAGCACTGCTCGGGCGAGACGTGGAGCTCGCCCGGCTCGACGAGCTCGTCGGCGCGCTGCGCGCCGGCGAGAGCCGGGTGCTCGTGGTGCGTGGTGAGCCGGGGGTCGGCAAGTCGGCCCTCCTGCACCACGCCGAGCATGCCGCGGCGGGCATCCGGATCCTGCGCACCGCAGGCGTCGAGCCCGAGCTGGACCTCGCGTTCGCCGCGCTGCACCAGCTCTGCGCCCCGCTGCTCGACGGGATCGAGCACCTCCCGTCACCGCAGCGGCACGCGCTGTCCACGGTGTTCGGCCTGCGTGCCGGCCCGCCACCCGACCGCTTCCTGGTCGGGCTCGCCGTGCTCGGCCTCCTCTCGCACGCTTCCGGCGCCGGCCCGGTGCTCTGCGTGGTCGACGACGCGCAGTGGCTCGACCGGGCCTCGGCGCGGGTCCTCTCCTTCGTCGCGCGACGGCTGGGGGCCGAGCCGATCGCCGTGCTCCTCGGCGTGCGGGGTACCGACCCGGACCTGTACGGGCTGCCCGTGCTGGACGTCGCCGGACTCGCTGACGTCGACGCGCACGCCCTGCTGGACACGGTCATCCACGCCCGCCTCGACCGGGACATCCGCGACCGGATCGTCGCCGAGACCCACGGCAACCCACTCGCACTGCTCGAGCTGCCCCGCGGCCTCACCGCCACCCAGATGGCCGGTGGTCTCGGCCTGCTCGACGCCGAGACGCTGCCCGGCCAGATCGAGCAGAGCTTTCGCCACCGCGTCCGGGCGCTGCCCGAGCAGACCCGGCTCGTGCTGCTGGTCGCCGCCGCAGAACCGGTCGGCGACGTCGTCCTGGTCAGCCGAGCCGCCGAACGGCTCGGGGTCCCGCTCGGCACAGCGCTCGCGGGCGGGACCGACGGCCTGGTGACGTTCGACGAGCGCGTCACGTTCCGCCACCCGCTGGTGCGGTCCGCGCTGTACCGGTCGGCGGACCCGGCGCGCCGCCGGGCGGTGCACCTCGCACTGGCGCACGTCACCGACCCTCGGCACGCGCCGGACCGGCGGGCGTGGCACCTCGCGGCCGCCACGGTCGGGCCGGACGAGGCCGTCGCCGTCGAGCTGGAGCGGTCCGCGCTCCGGGCGCAGGCGCGCGGCGGGGTGGCGGCCGGCGCGGCGTTCCTGCAGCGCTCCGCGGCGCTGACCGCAGAACCCGGACCTCGGGCCGACCGGATGCTCGCCGCGGCGGAGGCCAGCCTCGACGCCGGGGAGCTCGACGACGTCCGCAGGTTGCTGAGCGCCGGACGCGCCGGACCGCTCGACGAGCTCCAGAGCGGCCGCGCCGGGGTGCTCAGCGGTCAGGTCGCGTTCGCGTCCGGCGCGGTCCCCGACGGCATCGGCCTGCTGCTCGACGCCGCCGGCCGGCTCGCCGCCGTCGACGCCCGGCTGGCGCGCGAGACCTACCTGACTGCCTGGGGGATGGCTGTCGGCGTCGCCGACCAGGACACGCTGCTGGCGGTCGCCCGGGCCGCCCGGACGCTCCCGCGGGCCGACGACCCCGGTCCGCTGGAGCTCCTGCTCGACGGATTCACGCTGCTCTCCACCCATGGCCGGGCGGCTGCCGCCACGGCCCTGCGCCAGGCCGCTGCGGCCCTGGCCGACCTCCCCGCACGAGACGTGCTGCGCTGGGGCTGGGTGGCCACGGCGGCGAGCTCGGCCATCTGGGACGACGCCGGCCTGCGGGCCCTGTCCGCCCGCCAGGTCCGGGTCGTCCGCGACGCCGGTGCGCTCCGGGAGCTGCCCTACCACCTGTCCACGCTCGGCCACGCGCTCTCGTGGGCCGGCGACTTCGAGGGGGCGGCCGCCGCGATCGCCGAGGGCAACGCCGTCGCCGCCGCGACCGGCACCGTGATGCCGCCCTGTCCCGCACTGCGGCTGCTGTCCCTGCGGGGCCGGGAGGCCGAGGCGGCCGGGCTCCTGGCCGCGACGGTCCAGGGGCCGGCCGCTGCCGGGTTCGGGACGGGGCTGTCGGCAGCGTCCTGGGCGTCGGCGGTGCTCTACAACGGCCTGGCCCGCTATCCCGAGGCGATGCGGGCCACGCAGGCAGTCACCCACCTCTCCGAGCCGTGGATCTCCACCTGGATGCTGCCGGAGGCCGTCGAGGCGGCGAGCCGCGTCGGCGAGCAGAACCTGGCCCGGGCCGCCCTCGACCGGCTCGTCGAGAGCACGGAGCCGTTCGGCACCGACTTCGCCACCGGCATCACCGCCCGGAGCCGGGCGCTCCTGGCCGACGGGCCGGACGCCGACGACCTCTACCGGGAGGCCGTCGTGCGGCTCGGCCGCACCCAGCTGCGCCCCGAGCTCGCCCGGGCCCACCTGCTGTACGGAGAGTGGCTGCGCAGGGAGCGCCGCCGGGTCGAGGCACGCGACGAGCTGCGCACCGCGTACGGGCTGTTCGCGGTGATCGGCATGGAGGCGTTCGCGGAGCGTGCGCGCCGGGAGCTCGTCGCCACGGGCCAGTCGCCCCGCAGGCACGCGGTCGAGGTCGCCTCGGACGACGAGCTGACGGCCCAGGAGCGACAGATCGCGCTGCTGGTGCGCGACGGTCTGTCCAACCCCGAGGTCGGCACCCGGCTCTTCCTCAGCCCGCGCACGATCGAGTGGCACCTGCGCAAGGTCTTCGTCAAGCTACGGATCACCTCGCGCCGTGAGCTCCGGGACGCCCTGCCCCGCGGCGAGCTCGAGTCCGCCGCTGGCTAGGTTCCGGACCGCGGGCTAGGGCCGCGCCGGGTCGGGGTCCGGCAGCGCGCAGGCGTGCAGGCGCGGCCCGGGCGGGGCCGGCTGCGCCGCAGGGCGGTGGCTCGGCACGAACACGGCGGTGAGGACGGCGGCTAGCACGCTCAGCCCTGCCATGACCAGCATCGCGGACCGGTAGTGCGCGGCCAGCGGCTGCGTCAGGTCGGGCGCGTCGCCCGCGGCCAGCAGGGCCGGGACCAGCGCGACCAGGACGACGCCGCCGACGCGGGACGCGGCGTCGTTGATCGCCGACGCCTCACCCAGGTCGCTGTCGTCGACGGCGGCGAGCACTCCTGCCGTGAGCGGCGCCACGGCCAGCCCGAGGCCGAGCCCCCAGAGCAGCGCACCGGGCAGGATCGCCTGTACGTACGGCTGGCCGGGCTCGGCGGCGGACAGCCACGCGAAGCCGGCGGCCACCACCAGGATGCCCGCCGCCATCGGCCAGCGGGTGCCCACCCGCCCGGCCAGCCCGCCCACGAGCGGCGACACGACCAGGAACACCGCCGACTCCGGGATCAGCGCGGCGCCCGCGCCGGCGGCGCTGTAACCGAGCTGCAGCTGGCACTGCAGCACCACCAGGTACCCGGCGGCCGAGAGGGAGCCGTAGAACAGCAGGGTGGCCACGTTGATCGCGTCGAACGCTCGTGAGCGGAACAGCGAGAGCCGGAGCATGGGCACGCGCTGCCGGCGCTCGACCGGCACGAGCGTCGCCAGGCAGGCCAGCCCGAGCAGGCCGGACACCACGACGGGTCCGGACGTCCACCCGGCCTCCGGGCCGGCGGTGAGTGCGTAGACCACCCCGCCCAGGCCGACGACGGCGAGCAGCGCCCCGCCGGCGTCCACGGAGAGCGGCCGGCGGGTCCCGACGCCCGCCGGCACACCGCGCAGCACCCACAGCGCGGCCGCGATCAGCGGGAGGTTGAGCAGGAACACCCACCGCCACGAGGCGTGGTCGACGAGCCATCCACCGCCGTACGGCCCGAGCGTGGTGCCGAGCGTCGAGATGCCGGCCCAGATACCGATGCCCCGGGTCCGGTCCGCGGCGCGCAGCGTGCCGTTGAGCAGCGCGAGACTGCTGGACACGACCATGGCGCCGCCCACGCCCTGGACCAGGCGCGCGGCGATCAGCGCCGGGGCGGTCGGTGCGACGGCGCAGCACAGCGAGGCGACGAGCATCACGACGAGGCCGGTCACCAGGATCCGTCTGCGGCCGAAGTGGTCCGCGAGCGCTCCCGCGACGAGCAGCAGCGCGGCGACGGTGACGAGGTACCCGGTGATCACCCACTGGACCTCGCTGACGCTCGCCCTCAGGTCGCTGCCGATCGCGGGCACGGCCACGTTGATCATGTATGCGTCCAGGAAGCCGACGGTGGACGCCAGGACGGTCGCGGTGATGAGTGCGGCGCCGGTGCGGCTGCGCAGCGGGACCAGCGATCCCGCCGGTGGGGCCGGGTCGGCGGGTTCCGTGGGTTCGGCCGGCCCGCGGGGCCCGGCGGTCATGCCCGCTCCCCGGGGTCGCTGGGGTGTGGTGTCAGCGGCACGGTCTCGACGGTGAGCCAGGCGGCCAGGGGCAGGGACCGGAGGTCGTCGTACAGCTCGTCGACGTCGGCGTGCTGCCACAGGCCGAGGGCCTGGCCGGGGGTGGGCAGCGACCAGAGCCGGACGAGGCGGCCCTGGGCGGCCAGCTCGCGGGTGCGCCGGGCCTCGCCCGCCGTCCGCTCCGCGACGGTGTCCGGGCTCGCCCCGGCGGGGACGTCGAGCGTGAACGTGACCAGGTGCTCGGTGGTGCCGGGTACGGGCGGCACGGTGCCGGCCCCGGGGTCGTTGGGGTGGGCGCCGAGCGGGGTGACCTCGTCGGTGCGCCAGACGCGCAGGGGCATCGAGGTGAGCGTCCGCTCCAGGTCGTCGGCGTCGTCGGCGGTGAACAGCCCGAGAGTGCGCCACTCGCCGGGCGCCAGCGGGGGACGCCACAGCCGCAGCACCCGCCCACGCGCGGCCAGCTCCCGGGTGTGTGCGGCCTCGCGAGCACGGACGTCGTCGACGGCGTCCGGCGTCGTGCCGTCCGGAACCCGGGTGGTCATCGTGACGAGGTATTCCATGCCGTGCCTCCTCGGTCGCCAGCACGTCCAGCATCGGCCCGACGCCGGGCACCTCGCGCCCGTGCCGCTCCCTGGTCCGCGCGGACCAGGGTGACTCCCTGGTGCGCTCGTGCGCCCACCCGGGCGAGTCTCGGGGGGAACGTCACACGCACGAGCAATGGAGCACGTCATGGACATGAAGCTCGAGGTCGTCGTGGTCCCGGTCGCGGACGTCGACCGGGCCAAGGAGTTCTACACGGGGCTGGGCTGGCGGCTGGACGCCGACGTCGCCACCGACGACACGTTCCGGGTGGTGCAGGTGACGCCGCCCGGATCGCCGGCCTCGGTCATCTTCGGCACCTCGGTCACCGCCCAGGAACCGGGCACGGCCCAGGGGCTGCACCTGATCGTCGGCGACATCGAGGCGGCGCGCGACGAGCTCAAGCGGCTCGGCGCCGACCCGAGCGAGGTGTTCCACGACGCGGGCGGCGTGTTCCACCACGCCGGGACCGACGCCCGGGTGTCCGGGCCGGACCCGCAGCGCGGCAGCTACGGCTCGTTCCTGTCGTTCAGCGACCCGGACGGCAACGGCTGGCTGCTGCAGGAGATCACGACGCGGCTCCCCGGGCGGGTGGACCCGTCGGCCACGACGTTCGCCTCGACGGCGGACCTCGCGGCGGCCCTCCGCCGTGCCGCCGCCGCGCACGGCGAGCACGAGGCGCGCATCGGCGCTGAGGACCCGGACTGGCCCGCCTGGTACGCCGACCACATGGTGCGCGAGCAGGCGGGGACCGGCGCGGGTGCGGGCGAAGGAGCGAACGGATGAGCAGCACCTACGACGTCATCGTGATCGGTGGCGGGTCGCCCGGGGAGCACTGCGCCGGGGCGCTGGCCGAGGGCGGGCTGCGCGTCGCGCTCGTCGAGCGGGAGCTGGTGGGCGGTGAGTGCTCCTACTGGGCGTGCATCCCGTCCAAGACGCTGCTCCGCCCGGGCGAGGCGGTGCAGGGCGTGCGGGAGGCGGCCGGCACGGCCCAGGTCGACGTCGAGCGGGCCCTCGCCTGGCGCGACTTCATGGTCTCGGACTACTCCGACGCCGGGCAGGTGCGCTGGCTCGCCAGCCAGGGCATCGACCTGCTGCGGGGCACGGGCCGGCTCGCGGGGCCCGGTGTCGTGGAGGTGGACGGCACCCCCTACACGGCGCGCCACGTGGTCGTGGCCAACGGGGCGTCGCCGGTGATCCCGCCGGTCCCGGGCCTGCGGGAGCTGCCGGGGATCTGGACCAACCGCGAGGCCACCGGCATGAAGGCCGTGCCGCGGCGGATGGTCGTGCTCGGCGGCGGACCCGTCGGCATCGAGATGGCCCAGGCCGTGCGCCGGCTGGGCGGCGAGGTGGTCCTGACCGGGTCCGGCGACCGCGTGCTGCCGCGCGAGCCCGCGCCGCTGGGCGAGGCGCTCGGCGAGGTGCTGCGCCGCGACGGCATCGAGCTGGTGCTCGGGCCGCGCGCCGTCGAGGCCCGGCGGGACGGCCCGGACTACGTGCTGACGCTCGACGACGGCCAGGAGCTGCGCGGCGACAAGCTGCTCGTCGCGACCGGGCGGCGGCCGCGCGTGCAGGACCTCGGGCTGGAGACGGTCGGGGTGCGGGCGGAGGCCCGCGGCATCCCGGTCGACGCGCGCCTGCGAGCCGCTGAGAACCTCTGGGTGGTCGGCGACGCGACGGGCATCTGGATGCTGACGCACGTCGGCAAGTACCAGGGCGACGTCGTCGCGGACAACATCCTCGGCATCCCGCGCGATGCCGACTACACCGCCGTGCCGCGGGTCGTGTTCACCGACCCGCAGGCGGCCGCCGTCGGCGCCACCGAGGCACGGTTCAGCGGTACGGCCCCGATCTCGGAGGTGCCGAAGACGGCCGCGTACACGCGCGAGTACGCGGACGCCAACGGGTTCCTCACGCTGCTCAGCGACGGCGAGGTGCTGACCGGCGCCTACGGCCTGGGGCCCGAGGCGGGGGAGTGGCTGCAGCAGGCGACGGTCGCGATCCGCGCCGGGATCCCCCTGGGGGTGCTGCGCGACACCATCCAGCCGTTCCCTACCTTCTCGGAGATCTACAACGCGGCCCTGAAGAACCTGCTCGCGCAGGTCGCCGCGGACCGGCAGCCGACGGCGGCGTCGGGGTCGGCAGTGGCGTCGGCAGCGGCGTCGGAGGAGTCGTGAGCGACTCCGGCGCGCCGGCCCCGCGCACCCCCGAGCTGGCCGGGCAGACCGTCGTCGTGATCGGCGGCAGCGCGGGCATCGGCCTGGAGACCGCGCGCCGGGCCCGGGCCGAGGGCGCCGACGTCGTCCTGACCGGACGGGACCAGGCCCGCCTGGAGCGGGCCGCGGCGGACGTCGGCGCGCGGGAGACCGCGGCCTTCGACGCGACCGACACCGCCGCTCTCGCGGCGTTCTTCGCAGAGCTGCCCGACCCGGTCGACCACGTCCTGATCACGGCCGGCGGCCCGCACTACGGGCCCCTGCTGGAGATGGGCGCCGAAGAGCTGCGCGACGCGCTCAGTGCCCACATGGTCGTGGGCCTGGAGGTGGCCCGCCACGTCGCCGGCCGGCTGCGGCCGGGCGGCACCCTCCTGCTCATGAGCGGCACCGGGGCGAAGCGCGTCGGCCACGGCCTCGGCATCGCGTCGGCCACCACCGCCGCCATGCCCCCGTTCACGGCGGCGCTTGCGCTGGAGCTCGCGCCGGTGCGGGTCAACCTCATCGCCGCGGGCTTCGTCGACACCCCGCTGTCGGCGACGCTGCTCGGTGACCGGCTGGACGAGCGCCGCGCCGAGCTGCGGGACACCCTGCCGATCGGGCGGGTCGTCGGCCCGCAGGACGTGGCGGCGCTCGCGGTCCACCTCATGACCAACACCGCGCTGACCGGCGCGACCTACGACATCGACGGCGGTCAGCAGTTCGTCTGGTGACCGGTCCTTCCGGCCCGTCGGGTGAGGAGCACGACCATGAGCGCGGAGCAGTTCCACGTCGACGAGGTCTCGCCGTCCTACTGGCGGGTGACCTTCGACAACGGGCCCGTCAACCTGCTGGACCCCGACACCGTCGAGCAGCTCGGGGCGCTGGTCGACCGGATCGAGACGGCGCCCGACCTCACGGTCGTCGTGTTCCGCAGCGAGACGCCCGGCTACTTCATGGCGCACTGGGACTTCCGGTCCGACACCGCCCGGGTCGTGGCGATGCGCCCCGGGCCCACCGGCCTGCACCCGTACCTGGACAACTTCGTGCGGCTCAGCCGCGTGCCGGTGGCGACCGTCTCGGAGATCCGCGGCCGGACCCGCGGTGCGGGCAGCGAGTTCGTGCTGGCCACCGACATCCGGTTCGCGTCCGAGCAGGCGGTGCTCGGCCAGTTCGAGGTCGGCGTCGGCGCCGTCCCGGGTGGCGGGCCGATGGCGCGGCTCGGGCGGCTGGTCGGCCGGGGCCGCGCGCTGGAGATCCTGCTCGGCGGCGAGGACGTCCCGGCCGCGCGGGCCGCCGAGTACGGCTACGTGAACCGCCTCGTGCCCGACGCCGACCTGGAGCAGGTCACCGACGCGTTCGCCCGCCGCATCGCCGCCTTCGACAAGGTGGCGGTGGCGGGCATCAAGCAGCTCGTCGACGTGGCGACCCTGCCCGCCGACGACGAGCTCGCCCGCGGGCTGGCGGCGTACTTCGCCACCGCCGGGCGCCCGGAGCACCGGCCGTTCGTCGGCCGGCTGTTCGAGCACGGCCTCCAGCAGCCCGACGGCGTCGAGACGGACCTGGGCACTGCGATCGGGCGGCTCCGGCAGGACTAGGCGCCGCCCGTCAGGTCGGCAGTTGGCTTCGAGGTCGGCACAGGCCTGTGCCGACC